>NZ_JAUBPO010000140.1:0-14129 GCF_036700785.1 Microcoleus sp. S28C3
GGCTATAAACCAGGAATAGTCTTGATGGATGCAGGGTATGGTAATAACACCAGTTTTTTACAAGAATTAGAAAACCGAAAATTAAAATACATCGGAGGAATCGCCAAAAATCGCAAAGTAATAATTCAAAAAACCGAAAATGAAACAGAGGAAATTCGAGCAGACAACTTAACAAAAGCCTTACCTGTAGAGGCTTTCACAAAAATTCAACTCAATCTCGAACGACCGAGAACAGTATGGGTAGCAATTAAAGAAGTCGAATTATCAAAATGCACGGGTAAGAAAGTAATAGCCATCGTCATGAATGCAGATACTTTCGATACCGCCACTGAAATAGATTATTTGATGAGTAATGTTGACTTATCAACAGCGACAGAGGAGTGGATACTAAAAACTTATTCACAAAGAAATTGGGTCGAAGTTTTCTATCGGGAAGCCAAGGGCTGGTTGGGGTTAAATGAATATCAAATCCGAGATGAAACCAGCCTTAAAAGACATTTTATTATGGTGTTTTGTGCCTACAGTTTCATTCTCTGGCATACCTTAACAGGAGGATTAAGGCGCCAATGGGCAAACAAACCTTTAAGCACTTTTAGTGATGCACTCGAAGCATTTCGGACAGCCATATCTTTTAGGTTTGTGAAATGGTTGAACCAAAATTGGGACGTATTCTCCGCTTATAAAGCCAGTTTAGGCTTTGTTTGGGCTTAAAATTTGTTTAAGTCCCGTTAACAATTACAAATTAGAGCCATTTCGGTTGCATCGGAATAGTCAAATCCAGTCAACAGTCAACAATCACGGATGAATGGTGCAAACGGAATCGATCTAATTCATCTGCGTTAATCTGTGTTTATCTGCCCTCATCTGCGGTTAAAAAAAGTTAATTTCTCGGGCCGCAGATGACAATCGATTGACGCAGATTCACGCAGAGAGCGAGAATATAGATAGGAATAATTCTGATGCTAACAGATTTGATATTACCTATTAACAATTACCAACTACCCATTCCAGACGATCAATTTTTATTTGGAGCGCGACCGGAGATGTAAGTCATAGTTTTGAGCCGATCGCCCACTTCCCCATTCAAAGCTTCGGGTCGATACCGCCATCCCCAATTTCCCTCTGCTTTCCCCGGAAAATTCATCCGCGCGTCCGTACCCAAACCCAACAAATCTTGATACGGCACAATTGCCATATTAGCAATAGAAATCCAACCGATGCGGATTAAAGACCAGTGGATTCCTTGGGGATCGATGCAGCCCAAATAACGCAAAACCTCATCTCTTTCGTAGTTTTGCAGTTGATTGAACCAGCCGACAGTCGTGTCGTTGTCGTGGGTGCCGGTGTAAACTACGCAGTTGCGATCGTAGTTGAAAGGCAAAAAAGGATCGCCAGGGCCCGCGCCGAAAGCAAACTGCAAAATCTTCATTCCCGGAAACTCGAACCGATCGCGTAAAGCTTCTACTTCTGGAGTAATTACCCCTAAATCCTCAGCGATAATCGGCAAGTTGCCAAACTTCTCGTTAATTACATCCAACAAAGCTATTCCCGGCGCTTTAATCCACTCTCCGTACATCGCAGTTTCTTGCCCGCGTTTCACCGCCCAGTAAGCCTCAAATCCTCGAAAGTGGTCGATCCGAGTCACGTCTACATAAGCGAAAATCGCTTCAAAACGCTGCACCCACCACTCGAAATTATTTGCTTGCAACTTCTCCCAATTGTAGACGGGGTTGCCCCACAATTGACCTGTACTGCTGAAGTAATCAGGGGGAACTCCGGCCATTAAAGCTGCTTCTCCGGTGGCTTCATCCAAGCAGAATATTTCTGGATGAGACCACACATCCGCGCTGTCGTGAGCTACATAAATCGGAATGTCGCCAATAATTTTAATATCCCGCAGGTTGGCATAGCGTTTCAACTCCGTCCACTGGCGAAAAAACTCAAACTGGACGTATTTGTAGTAATAAATCTCAGCACTTAGCTGCTGGCGCCACTTCTCTACCGACTCTGGTTCTCGACGGGCAATTTCTGGTTCCCAATTGTTCCAGCTAACACCGCCAAAGTTGTCTTTTAGTGCCATAAATAAGGCGTAATCTTCCAGCCAACTCTCTTTGCTTTGGCAAAAAGCTGAGAATTCTTTTTGCTGGATCGGCGATGCTTTGGCTTGGAAGTTTTCGCAAGCTTTTTTGAGCAAAGGCACTTTCAGGGCGATCGCCCGCTCGAAGTCTACATAATCGAGCGGAAATTCTGGTAAATTAGCGAAGTCTTCATCGGCGAGCAATTGGTCGTCCCGCAGCAGTTCTGGGTTGATCAGCAGCGGATTTCCCGCCATTGCTGAATAGCACGAATAAGGAGAATTGCCGTATCCTGTCGGCCCCAGCGGCAATACCTGCCAGTATTGCTGGTCGCTGTCTACTAAAAAGTCAATAAAGCGATATGCTTCTATTCCCATGTCCCCAATGCCAAATCGACTGGGAAAGGATGTGGGGTGGAGTAGAATGCCGCTCGATCGGGGAAAAAGCATAATCTATCTAAAGATATAGGAATTAAACATTGACAATTTGACCGATATTCCCTACAAGTTAAACTTCGCAGTTTTTAGGGCGCTTGTCAGGGCAAATACTTTTGTGATTGTCTCATATTTTCTGCGGGAACGTGCTTGCCAAATATTTGTTTTGGGTTCTACTCACAAGTGTAGAGGAGAGCCCAAAACATCAAAATCCGGAGTTACGCGATCGCCTCGCGAATAAACCGGGTTCTTGTACCGGGTATCGCCTGCAGCAAAGACGTATTTTGGTCAATTGCACCCGGTTTATGGCAAGCTTTTTAATATAACTTTTCTTTTGCTTTTGCCCCATCTCTCTGCGGCCGTAAATTGCCCGCTTGCCAAAAATCAGCCATCAGTTAAGCAGAGCCAATGCACAAATCAGCCGGCTGTTTTTGTATCTCAATAAACAGTCGGCTGCGGGATTACCTGAAAAGAGGCTGAGTTTAAGCTTGCTTGTTCAACAATTTCTGCACTTGTTTGAGAGCTATAGTGCCGACGTTGTACGCAGCCCAGCCGCCCGCCAACAATACGGGCAGCAATACTATTAGTATGCGGAAGTCAAAATCCATGAGTTCTCCTCCTAAAGTTTTTTAACAAATTCTCATAATCTATTTGTATCTCATTTTGTCGCCATTCTCCTGAGTCTTTAACCAAATATTTTCGCCTTTGAAAGTTGCTCCGCCGGCAGCCGGATACGCAGGAGGACATCGCTCGGGAGGAATTGAGATCGAAACTCACTCCTGGGCGGGCGATCGACATTCGCTGCACCAATTATCCCACAATCTGTTTCGCAATCCCTTCCACCACCTTAGTTAGAGGATCTTTAGGGAAGTGCAGCGCAAACACCCCCTTGCTGGCGAGAAGCATCATCTTGTCGCTGTGGGGCAGCACCCCTGCAACAGGGATGTTGTAAATACTCTCTACTTGCTGCTTCAAATCCTCGAAATCTAGGGATTCAGGGGCTTTGTTGATCGTCATCAAAATCTTGGGAACTTCTAATTTGCGGGCCACATCTACCGTGACAGCCGTTCCCTGAAAATCTTGCTGATCCGGACGCAGAATCAACAGCAGGATGTCGGAAATGGTGATGCTGAGGAGGGTTTCTTCGTTGAGCCCCGGGTGGGTGTCGATAAATAGGTAGTCTAAGTCCAGAACCTCGATCAGTTCTTGAAAGCCGTCGGTAAGCAGCCCCACATCGTAGCCTTCGCGCAAAACTCGCGCTATCTCGCCTGCTTTAATGCTTGAAGGAATCAGGTAGAGGCTGCCGTTACTGGCTAATTTTGGCAGCAGCGAACTCACATTGTAGGCCGTATCCGCCATCGGACACCGGCCCCACAGGTAATCGTTCAGGCAGCGATCCATGTTGCTTTCGCTGAAACCGAACAGCACGTGAATCCCGGGCGATTGAATGTCTGTGTCTACAATGGCGACCCGCTTGCCGCCGCGAGCGATAATAGATGCCAGGTTTGCTGTCGTGTTCGATTTGCCAGTTCCGCCCCGGTAAGAGTGGACAGAGATGATTTTGGACATGATCTGCGTATGAGGGTAAGAAACGGCGAGAACCCATTATGATGCAATTCTCGATGCAGTCGAGTTCTCTGTCATTCTTCCTTGTCCCCCAAATCCTCCTTGTCTGTTAAACTATCCATTTTTTCATCTTTTATCCTCTTTTCTGCGCCCCTGCGCTGCCGCATTTGTTTGGCTTTGGCTTGCAAATCGCTGAACTCGTCATCGGGTTTGGTTTCGGCTGAACTAGCACCCGAACAGGCATCGCTCGGGGTAACCGTTTTTGAGCCGCTTTCCGATTCAGTCACGGCGGCGCGCTGCTTCTGCTGTCTGGCTTTTTCCTGCAATTGAGCTAAGTATTCATCTGCCTGACTTTGCCCTTTGGCAAGCTCTGCGTTACTAGCAGTTATTTCTTGGGGATCGGAAGGTGCTTTTTCAGAGGTTTCTTGTTTGCTAATCCTCAGTTTATCTTTCTTTTGCTGCAATTCTTTAAAGAAATCAGATTCTGTGATTTCTGCGACTTGCTGGTCTTTTTTGGCTTGGTCTATTTCGATTTTGAAGACTTGTTTTACTCGATCGCTAATTACTTTCCCGTATCCGGCTTTATTAAATCTGTCTGCTGATACTATGCTGCCGCCAGTTAGGATTAATGCTAAGGCTGGCGCTGCCACAGGCACCCACCCTCCCAACAGAAAAATCCCAAAGCTAATCGCGCAACACCCAGACAGTATTGCTGCGAATGTCACCGCCAACCGCACTGGGTGAGCCATCCGCGATGCCAAGGTTCCTCCCACAATTGACCATGCCGCAATCCACAAGATTTCTCCCCATTCCGGCCAAAACCAAAACATCGGTCTGTTGTCTAAAACTGTACTCAAAATTTGGCTGACTACTTGTGCGTGTGCCACGATACCCGGCATGAATTGCTTGCTTTGCTGTCGCCCACTGTAAGGAGTATAAAAGAAATCTTTAACTGTTTCTGTGGTATAACCGATGAGCACTATTTTACCTTTAACTAAATTCGGGTCAACTTTCCCTTCTAAAACATCCGTAATTCGGACTTGGTTTGCCACCTGCAGCCTCGAACGATAGTTAATTAATATTTGATATCCTCTGGCATCGGTATTTCTGTATCCTCCGTCATTGCTTTCTAATTTTTTTAATTGGGTGTTTCCCAGCCATAAAGATTGATCGGGTGCCAGTTTGGGAGAGATTTTTTGTCCTTGCAGGTAGCTGAGTGCTAGCTGGAGGTTGAATGAAAATAAAACTTGAGAATTGTCATTACAAAGATGTTTTTCCACCGAGGATTTGCCCTCTATTGTCGGCGGTTTCATAAATAATAAAGCTCTGCGGAGTATGCCGCCCGGATCGACTCCGAAATCTGCAAATCCTACCCGGTTTTGTGGCAGCCCCGGCGCAGGCGGAGAACCGGGATTGTCCGGGCTGCCGTCGGTAACTAAACATACTCCAATAATTCGATCGCTTTTTTGTAAAATTTTGGTTAATTCCTGGCGCCCGTCTCCTAAAGGTACGTCTCGCAGTACATCTAAACCGATGACTGCCGGCTGCATTTTTTCGAGTTTTTGTAATATTTCAGCTATTTTGCGATCGGATATCGGCCACTGTTTCAATTTCTGAATGTCTGCTTCGGTAATCCCCACAACTAACAAGCGCGGGTCTGGCTTTTCGTCGGAACGCCACCTCAGCATTTGATCGTAAGCGCTTAATTCTACTGGAGCGAGTATTCCTAGCTGTCTGGCCCCGATCAAGGATAATGTTACTGCCGCGCTGGCAATTAATACAGACCTAACCAATGCTAGTGATGGTTTATACATTTGACTCAATTGAGCCGCTGCCGATCGAATTTTGTTAGATATTTTACTCATTATCCCAGCATAAAAGTTTGACTCGTTTCTGGAACAGCAGTTGTTTCGCCTTTGCCCCCTGCCGGAGACTTCCTCCATCTTAGAACACCGGGAAACTCCGACCGCTTTTTAACAAAATTTTACAGTTTACCGCGATATACTGTATGCAATTATACTGGGAACCTAGGTGGCATGATTTTTCGGACGGAGAATCCACTTGCCGATCGAATTAATTAATGTTATTGATGATATGTCAAGGTTCCAATTGTGTATCTGCGCCCTCGACTAGCCGCTCAAAAATATTTGTCGCCATCAGCGAATGTCTGTGTTTGCAATATTATAGTGAAAGGTACAACAAAATGAAACGTTTTCTACATCGGGCTACACTTGCGGTCGCAGTATCTGCGATCGCAGCTACCGTCCCCAGTTCACTTGCACCGATGCGGGCACAATCCCAGCCGCTTCTGCTGAGTCAAAATGTTAATTTCCAGCCTCCCGACGTAACAGCCCCCAGCAGCAGACAAGGAGGGACACATCGCGGCAGCAAGCTTTGTCCGGCGGGTTTATCTATTACTCCTTTAGTACCTCCAACTAATATCGGTTTAACCGTAACAGAGTCTCCCACCATTTTTGTCTATGTTCCTCAAACGTCAGCAGAAATAGAGTTTACTTTGTTGAACGACAACGAGGACAAAGTGATCTATGAAAAAACTTTTAAACTTGACAAATCCGGGATTGTGGGAGTGAGCATTCCTGCCACGGGCAACAACAAATCCCTTGAAGTTGGTAAGCGATACGTCTGGTCGTTTTCGATGGTTTGCGACCCCCAAGACAGATCTGCAGATTTAGTTGTTAAAGGGTTCGTGCAGCGAATTGAACCGCAGGCAACTCTCAAGAGTGATTTGGCAAATCCCGACCCGATGACTAGGCTCAACGTTTACGCTAAAAATGGGATTTGGTACGAAACTCTCGCAACTTTAGCCCAAATGCGACGCCAGACACCGGGGGATGCGAGGCTGACAGCTAAGTGGACGCAATTATTGCAGTCCCAAGGACTGGAATCAGTTGCAACTCAACCGCTGGTTGGCCCTCTTTAAATCTCGCTATTTCTTGAAGTTTTGTCGGTCTTTCGATTGCGATGTAAAAATTGACAAATTTACCCGATCGCGCGAGGTTTAAACTCCGGCTTAACAGTAGAGATGCGATCTATAATATCTCTACAAGTTGGTGAAAAAATGAAACGTTTTCTACATTTTACTGCACTGGCGATGGCTGTATTGGCGATCGCCGTTACTCTCCCCAGTTTGGTTTCACCGATGCAGGCTGTGCCTGCACCAATTCTGCTGAGTCAGAATGTTAATTTCAAACCTCCAGATGTCACAGCCCCCGACAACCGACAAGGAGGGACGCATCGAGGCTGTCAGTTGCGCGAAGGTTTATCAATTACTCCCTTAATACCTGAAAGCAATATTGGTTTAACGCTAACAGAGTCGCCAACATTTTTTGTATATGTTTCTCAACCAGCGGCTCAAGTAGAGTTTGTTTTGCTAAACGAAGATGAATCCGAAGTAGTCTACGAAACTACTATCAAAAATGACAAAGCCGGAATTGTTGGAGTTAGCATTTCTGAGAAAGACAAGACAAAAAATATTGAGGTTGGTAAGCGATATGTGTGGTCGTTTGCACTAGCTTGCGATCCTCTAGAGCGTTCCGGAGATTATATTGTTAAAGGATGGATTCAGCGAATTGAACCCCAGGCAACTCTCAAGAGCGATTTGGCAAATCCAGACCCGAGGGCGAGGCTGATTGCTTATGCTCAAAATGGGATTTGGTACGAGACTCTTGCTACTTTAGCCCAAATGCGGCGCATCGCACCCGATGATTCGCGGCTGAGAACCGAGTGGACACAATTGTTGCAGTCTCAAGGACTAGAATCGATTGCCGCTCAACCGCTAGTTCAGTCTTTTTAATAACGACTCTTGACCAATCAATGCTGAGTGTTTGCATAGTCAATTATTCAATTATTCAATTATTCAATTCAGCGACCGAAAGCAGCCAGGGTACAAGCCCGGTACTTATCCTGGCCCAACCAAAAAATAGTATCCGATAACAAGTCTCCGGATTAATCCGTGAGATAGCTTTCTTCAATTCTCCAATTGTTCAATTCTTCAATCCAAAATCTAAAATCTAAAATCTAAAATCGATTGATGCCTAATAACTTTCCGACAATTCTGGCTCTTGATTTTGACGGTGTAATTTGTGACGGACTAATCGAATATTTCCAAACAGCTTGGCGTACCTACTGTCAAATCTGGAAACCAGTTGAAACAGTGCCAGATGCAGATTTAGCTTTGAGTTTTTACCGAGTGCGGCCGGCCATCGAAACTGGTTGGGAAATGCCGCTGCTAATCCGCGCACTGCTGACAGGAATTACGGAAGAGCAAATTTTGCTGGAGTGGCCGAATATAGTACCGCATTTATTGACGGAAAATAATTTGAAAGCGCAGTCTGTCGGCGCTATGTTAGACGGATTGCGCGATAATTGGATTGCTGAGGATTTAGCTGGGTGGCTGTCTTTGCACCGCTTTTATCCAGGGGTAGCCAATCGCTTGCACTCCTTGCAGGAGAGTTCGGTTAAAGTGGCGATCGTCACTACAAAGGAAGGTCGTTTTGTGCGAGAACTTTTGCAGCTAGCAGGCGTACAAATGCCGTCAGAGTTGATTTTTGGTAAGGAATACAACAAGCCAAAACACCAAATTTTGCGGGAATTTTTGGCTGCGTCTGCCAAAGATTCGACTATTTGGTTTGTGGAAGACAGGTTAAAAACTTTGCTGTCGGTGAAGCAGCAGCCGGATTTATCTCACGTGAGGTTATTTTTGGCTGATTGGGGTTACAATACTTTGCCCGAACGGGAATCTGTAGCCCAAAATCCACCAGTTCAATTGCTTTCTCTGTCGCAGTTTGCCGGAGATTTTGCCGATTGGCTGCCGAGCGAATGTTGATGTTCAATTTGTTGGCAGGTGGGATTTTTTTTGTTTTTCATAGTCAAAAAAACGCACAAAATTTTACATCTTTTTTGTTGACTTTTGCGGCGGAGACATGGTATTTTATAATCGGATGGTGGAAAAAATAATATTCTTCCCACCATCCGATTATAAAATAAATATAACAAAAATTACCCAAAAAAGCAAGAATATCGACAAAAATAATGTTTTTTTGATCGACTCTTGGAGGTACTAATAACCTCAAAAACTGGTTTTTTTGCTATTTCTGCGGGCCGGTACGAAGTATTTTAGTTTATCAAACCGCGTGTATGACAAATAACCAAGCTTCGGAACCCAAAAATTGAAAAGTGTTTTGATAATTTCTCAGCTTGAAAGCTTTCTAATATTGAAACTTAAAACCAATGCTCGATTTAACTAAAGCAGCCAAGGCAATGCAGGGAATGAGCCAACATTTGAATGTGGAAGCTCACGCGGCTCGCCAGCGTTTGGAAGTGGCTCAGAATTTGCTGGTAAAGGCTGCAGCGGAACAGGGAAAATTGGTGGAATTGCAAGAGAATTGGCGCGATCGCACTTTATTTAATGCTGCCACGCCGATCGAGCCATTGTCCGATCGCACCTACATCACCGCACCCCCCGCCGCTCACACAGTCTTTGCCACAGACGGCTCGCAAATTTCCCCCAACCATCACGAAATAGCCTACTGCTACTTGCTAAACGTCGGCACAGTCATGCTGCACTACGGGCAAAGCCGCCACCCAGTTTTAGACAGCGTACCCGAGGTTTTCTACAAACCCGAAGACTTGTACGGTTCGCGACAGTGGGGAATTAGAACCGAAGAATGGATGGGATACCGGCGAGCAGTTTCCGAAGCAATTGCCTTAGCAGAAATGGGATGCAATTGGGCAAAATTTAACGACAATAAATTGCCCGCGCCAGCTTTAGCAATGGTAGACGGTTCCCTGATTTATTGGTTTTTGGAACAGTTACCCAGCGAAGCGCGCGATCAAATTTTGCTGCCAATTTTAGAAGCTTGGGACAAGTTGCGTTTAGCAGGAATTCCGCTGTTAGGATACTTAAGCGCTTCTCGCAGCAGCGAAAGCTTATCTTTTTTACGGTTTGAAGCTTGCACCCACGAAGTACCAGACTGCATGACAAATTGCCCAAACGTCGGATTTGCAGCCACAATTTCTTTCGCCGAAAAAGCACCTTGTCAAGAATTTGAACCCTTGCGGGATGCCATCTTGTGGGCAACAATCCTGTCACCGGGACAAAGAAGCCCTTTGTGGAAATCGCAAGCTCGAATTTTAGATTTGTACGGTCTTAATTCCGTCTATTTCTGTTACGTTCACGTAGGCACAGAAATTGCTAGAATAGAAGTGCCGGAATGGGTAGCACAAGATACAGCACAGCTAGATTTAGCATTAGGAATGATGCTGGCTCAAGTACACAAAGGCGGCGGGTATCCGGTGACGCTAGCAGAAGCTCACAATCAAGCGGTAGTCACGGGGGGCGATCGAAGTCGCTTTTTCGCTTTGTTAGAGCAGCAAATGATAAAAGCAGGCTTAAAAAATGTGGGAATTTCTTATAAGGAAACACGGAAGCGCGGCAGTATTGCTTAAAGTAATAAGTAGAGTAATCTTGGACGCAGAAACCGGGTTTTTACGGAAATAATGGATTTGTTCCTTTAATACAGAGCGAAAACCTGGTTTATTTGGTATTGCTCCGTAAGTTATGTAGAGTTTAAATAGAGTTAAAAATGTTATATGCCAATAGAACTAATTATCTTAATTGCTTCGTTACTTGTATCTTGGCTGGTGTTTAATTGGGCTTTTAAAGTATTGAAAGCCAGCATCGGTACAGCGATTGCTTTAGCAGCAATTGTGCTGGCGATGCAGTTATTGTTTGGCATCGGGCCCAACCAGCTTTTCCAACATATAATTCACCTGCCGGAAACCCTAGGGAAAATGATTTCGGGCAAGTAATCCGATTTTTGATTTTTGATTTTTTTAAATACCCGACTTCTTCCAGAAGCCGGGTATCTGGGGATTACGAAAATTTTCCTTCTTCCTTCTTCCCTCTTCCTTCTTCCTTCAGATATTAACTTCCCAGCATTTGTAACTTGTACAAACTGGCATACAACCCTTCTTGCTCCAACAACTCTTCGTGGCTGCCTGATTCTACTAACTGCCCGCGTTTGAGCACTAAAATACGATCGACATTTCGGATAGTCGAAAGCCTGTGGGCAATAATAATCGCCGTTCTGTCTGCCATCAAACGCTCTAGAGCTTCTTGGATTAAAGCTTCGGTTCCCACATCCAAACTAGCCGTTGCTTCGTCTAAAACTAAAATACTGGGATTGCGAATAGCGGCGCGAGCAAACGCTAATAATTGCTTTTGTCCCCCCGAAAGATTGGTTCCCCGTTCCCGCAATTGCGTGTCATAACCTTGAGGCAACTGTTCGATTAAACGGGCAACATTTGTCTTTTCTGCTGCTGCTTGAATTTCCTCAATCGAGTAATTTTCTCCCAGGCTAATATTGCTCTTCACATCGCCAGCAAATAGAAAGCCATCTTGGATAATCACGCCTATGTGCCTGCGCAATTCTGCTTGAGGCAAATCCCGAATATCCACATGATTAACCAGAATCCGCCCTTTACTAGGTTCATAAAGGCGGCAGAGAAGACGGATAATCGAACTTTTGCCCGCACCGGTAGGGCCGACTAATGCTACTTTTTCGCCGGATTTGATGGTGAAATTGAGGTTTTGCAGGACATATTCGTCTTCTTTGTAAGCAAACCACACGTTGTCAAATTGGATTTCTCCAGATTCTGAATTCTGCGATTTGGCATTTTCTCCCCCCCTTAGCTTGGGGAGGTTGGCGGGGGGTGATTGGGGATTGTTAGGCAATAAACGATATTCTGAACTTGCTGGATTTTGAGGATTATCTACCAATTCTCGATCGAACGGAGACAAGTTGTAAGCAGTTGCCTCTGGATGTCCAGTTATCAACAACGGTGAATAACCTGCCCTTCTTCCTTCTTCCCTCTTCCCTCTTCCTTCTTCCTTCTTCCCTCTTCCTTCTTCCTTCTTCCCGCTAGTTGGATCTTGAATTTCGATCGGTTCGTTGAGAATATCGCTAATCCGTTCGACGGCGGTAAATCCTGCTTGAATTGCAGTGAATTTCTCAGCAAATTGCCGCAGCGGATCGAAGAGACGCTGAGCAAATAAAATGAATGCAGACAGAGTACCGAAGTTAAGATTCCCAGCTAAAACCCTTTGGCCGCCCATCCACAAAACCCCTGCGATGGCCACTAAAGCAATCCATTCTAAAGTCGCAGATACGGCTGAGTCATAAAAGATAGTTGTGTCAACGGCTTTAATGTACCGTTTATTGGTGATCCGGAACAATTCTGAGTTGAATCTTTCGCGGCGGAATAGCTGCACTACGCCAATACCAGTCAAGTTTTCTTGCAGTTGTGCGTTGAGATCGGAAAGTTCTTCTCTGGTAGTGTAATTTGCTAGGCGATATTGATACTGGAAATAAACTATGACTGCGGTAATTGGTATCATCATCAGCACCAACATTAAAGCTAGTTGCCACTGCATGGTAAACATGAAAATGGCAATTACTAAAATAGAAAATAAATCGCTGACAATGCCGATCGCTCCTGAAGAGAAAACCTCTCCCAAAGCTTCTACATCGCTGGTGAGGCGAGTCATCAATTTACCGACAGGAGTGCGATCGAAAAATCTCACTGCTAGCGATGTGACGTGCGTGAACAAATCATTTCTAATATCTGTAGTAATTATTTGCCCTACTTTCGTGACTAAATAGCCTTGAAGTGATTGCAGTGCCAATCTAACTGTTATAGTTAGCATGAGCAAAACTGCCAGAAGATTCAATGCAGCAGATAAAGGCAATCCCCGCAATAATTCGTAGGTAGGTTCCGAGCGAATTACCGAAATTGCCTGTCCGATGAGAATCGGTTGAACTGCTCCTGAGACTGCTAGCGGTACTAATAGTGCGATCGAAATAATCAGCAAGCGTTTGCTGCGGGTTGCGTAAGATGCCAACCTCAGAAATAACCGCCAGTCTGTTTCCTGGCCGGATTTGTTTTTGGTGTCTGTTACTGGTGAGGAAATTGTCATCCGATGTTAGATTTTAGATGTTAGATTTTAGATTGCAGAAGCTAGTATTCTGCTAAACTCGGGCGCTTTTGCTGAGAAGATCGAGCTTTTTTTTCGCTTCGCGGCTTGTAGGGCGGGCGGGCGAGATCGGTTCGCTCAGCTTTTAGCAAAAAAGCTGTACAATATAGTCCAACTAATAATTGTAGCAAATAGAGCCAGTCAAATTAGGAAATCTTCTACAGATCCAGCAAATTATCCAACCATACAGCGCTCAGTCACCCATATTTATTAGAATTGCGGATACCCGCTACTTGCCACTTTATGCCTTTAGACATAGAGTAGGCTACTGGTTTTATTTGCTGGCTCAAATGCTGGATTTTCAAAATGCAGTTCACTGCATTGAAGAGATTGATTCTACATTTCACCGTCGTCTTAATGAAAGTGTATTAGATTTTGTACTGATAAATTATGCACGAAATAGAGACAGCCCGATTGTATCTGAGACAATTTACGCCTGAAGATTTAGATGAGCTGTACCGCATCTACAGCGATCCGGAAATAATGAAATACCTCACAGGAGTTAAAACTAGAGAAGCAACAGAAATCGCCATTCATACCATGCTCCAACGTTGGGAACAAAACTACTTCGGAATGTGGGCTTTAGTACATAAAATAGACCGTAAATTGATCGGTCGCTGCGGACTTGCTTTTCTGGACAAAACACCGGAAGTTGAGCTTGGCTATGCGATCGACAAAGTTTATTGGAATCAAGGATTGGCGACTGAAGCATCTTTTGCTAGTCTAAACTATGGATTTGAAATATTAAATTTGGAGAGAATAGTTGCGGTCGCCCTCCCAGAAAATATAACCTCCCAGCGGCTGATCCAGAAAGTTGGCATGAAATATGAAAAAAATGCTCATTATTACGAAACTGATGTAGTATATTATTCTATCTCGCGAGAAATTTACCAGTGCCAAGTATTTTCGTAGGGTGTGCATGGCCAGCCCTGTCAAGGTGAGTGCTGAGCCTGGTTTAGAAGCCTTGCTGTAGAAAGATGACGGTGACGTGAGTTCACT
>NZ_JAUBPO010000141.1:0-14000 GCF_036700785.1 Microcoleus sp. S28C3
AGACATAGATTTTTGGCAATGGCATATTGGTTGCAAAATTGCAGCAGTTCGCTGAAGTTGGGATAGTCTCGCTTGAGCAGTTTGATTACAACTGGAAGCCGATCTATTTCTCGGATTGCTCGATAAACTAGGGTTCTGGAACCGCTGTACAGTTGCTCCGTCAGACGGTAGCCGGGAATGGTATCGATCAAATTTACGGGTGCATTCATTGTGGGCTATCCTAATCTTCAATATTGATTTTTAACAGTTAATCTGGATTTCGATCTGCGAGGTTGAACGGTGATAGCACTTCGACCTCACACTTTCACCGGCAACAAAATTACAAATTCAGTTCCTTGATGGAGTACAGAGTTGACCTCGATCTCGCCTCCATGTTTTTCTACTACAATCTGGCGGGCGATCGCCAATCCCAGTCCCGTTCCTTTACCGACTATCTTGGTGGTAAATAAGTGGTTAAAAATGCGCTCTTTTACCTCTTGATTCATCCCAATGCCATTGTCAGAAATGCCAATTGTTACCCACTCCGGATTCTTTTTTTGTGTGCTACTAATCGTGATGCGATTCGGCTTGGCTTTAATCTCGGCAAAACTGCGTCCCTGGTTCGATGATTCTAACGCATCAATCGCGTTTGCCAAGATATTCATGAACACTTGATTGAGCTGCCCGGGGAAGCACTCAACTGCTGGCAAGTTGCCGTATTGTTTGACAACTTCAATTTCTGGACGGTCATCATTTCCCTTCAAACGGTGTTTGAGAATCAGAATGGTACTATCGATTCCTTCGTGAATATTAAAAGGAACTTTATAATCTCGGTCAGCTCTCGAAAAGGTTCGCAGGCTGGTACTAATACTGCGAATCCGTTCGACTCCCAGATTCATTGAATCAATTAACTTGGGCAAGTCTTGCCTCACATATTCTAAATCGATTGCTTCTATTTCGGATACAATTTCAGCATCGGGATGGGGTAGCTTTTTCTGATACAGGTCAATCAGCCCAAATAGGTCTTTGATATAATCTTGGGCTGGTTCAAGGTTGCCGGCAATAAAACCTACGGGATTGTTAATTTCGTGAGCCACCCCTGCCACGAGATTGCCGAGAGCAGACATCTTCTCATTTTGTACCAGTTGCAGTTGCATCTGTTTGAGATCGTTGAGATAAAGCTCTAGTTTTTGCGCGTACTCCTGGGATTGCTGATACAGTCGGGCGTTCTGTAAGGAAATTGCTGCTTGAGAACACAGGATGTTGAGGATCGCGACGCGATCGCCCGTGAATACCCCTGTTGCTAAATTATTTTCTAAATACAAAATCCCCATCATTTTGCCTCGCTCGCCGATCGGAGTGCAAAGCAGGCTGTGAGGTTGCTGTTGGATAATGTAGGGGTCAGATGCAAATCTTGGTTGATTGCTAGCATCATCAAAAACTAGGGTTTCTTTTGTACGCTTGACGTAGTTGATCAGGGTTAAAGGAATTACTTCGCTCTCCTCAACCGGAATAGATTGCAGAAGGCAGTCTTGACGGTTGGTGCAGTGGACGTTTATCCTCCAGTTTCCCTCTTCCATCAAAATTAATGCTCCGGTTTGTGCTCCGGCATTCTTCACCACCACTTGCATGAGGGTAGTGAGCAATTGCTCTAGTTCTATTTCGCTAGATAGAGCTTGAGAAGCTTTGATAACTGTTGGCAAATCTACTAACCCCCAACTGCTGGTGCTACCGACAAGTGTTTTATTCGTGTTAGATAGGGATGATTCACTATTGCTGGAGGTATGAATTGTTTCGCTGGGATATTGGCGAGTTCGCTCCTGTTGCAGGATCGGAGCAAGCAATTGGGGATAGCGCTGTTCTAGATGGTCAATCTTTGCTTTTGCTCCCCAACGAGCGTAGGCATAGTAGGCATCGATTAGATAGGGTTGTGCAAGTTTTTCTTTGCCCCATTCTAAGTAAAATTTGGCGGCAAGTTCGTGAGCTAGTGCTTCTTCGTTGATGTACTCGTTTTCTTGGGCGAGAGCGATCGCTTTGTCGTACATCTCGATCGCTTCTATTTTTTGGTTTAAAACCCGATGCCGTTCTGCCTCCACTAGATAGAATTTATGCAGATGATTCATGGGGGCATGATGTGCCCAGTTTTGCATTTTTTCTTGATTAGCTCTTACTCTGTCGAGAATTTCCTGTTGCTCTGACTCTGGAGTATCCGAGTACACCGCCAACCTGACTAGAGAATCGTAAAAATGGAATAGAGGAATAAGAGGCAATCCTACCACTGCGTCCAAATACTTCTCTGCTAAAGCAATATTCTCAATCGCTTCTGAGTTATTTTCAAACCAGTAACTAAGTAAAAGTTTGTTCCAATATATGTAGTAAAGTCCCGTTTTGTCGTTTGCTTGCTGGAGCAGTGGCAACCTGATCAGCTCATCGCATACTTCACCCTTTAAGCAGCACTTATTTCCAGTCTTTTCGAGGAGATTTAAGACAGCCTGCCAATAGATTTCGTGATAATGAAGCGCTGTTTGTTGCATACTTTTATGAATAGCATTTCTGTTGATTGCCATCTCTCTTTCAAGGACAGTCAGTTCTTTGCCGCTAAAGTAAGCAAAATAAGAGTACAGCATTAGACCAAAGGCAGCATATTGTAAATCTCCTGTCTCCATTCCGGTAGAGTAAGCTGATACCAGAGGTTCTAAGGTTTCTCTCAGATGCTCTTTCCAAGGTCGGATAAATATATTTACCATAACGACTGTCTTGGCTTTGATTTCTTGAGCATTCAACTTCGACAATAGATTTAAAGCCAATTGACCGAACTGATAACCCGAATCAATATCTCCCACAACTCCGCAAAGCAGAAGACCATAATTTGCATAAGCAAACGGAGACACCGAAGCATTACCATATTGGACAGATAAATCTACTTGTTTGCACACCGTCAAAGGCACCAGTTCTGGCGCAGCAATGTATGCAGCAGCAAAGATACTTGATAAAAGTCTTATGGCTGCTAGTTTATAGAGATCGCTCATTTGAGGCAGGTCAATTAAATCCTCTATTCGCTTCCCGTTCAAAATTGACGCAGTTTCCCCTAGTGCCTGCTCAATATCTGACAGGTTCACTTTAGAAGGAAATTCTACTCCCAACAGCTTTAAGACTTGTAGCGTTGTATTAACTGCTTCTAGTAACTTGTTCTGAGCTATATAAGCTTGAATTTGGACTTCGTACACTTTTACTTTGCCCAGTAGCGTTTTGGCGCAGTTGTCCACGACTGATGCTAATTTTTCCATCTGCTCAAAATCACCGCTTAGATATGCCGCTTCTGCTGCTTTTGTAGACAGCGCTAATGTTAGTTCGTATTGGTTCTCCCAACTATTTTCTGTCAGTAATACCCTACCAACCTTGAAATATTCAACCGCAGCAGAATAGGCCGTAGCAGCTTTGGCTTTCTTTCCAGCAACCAGATTCAACCGTGCTAATTGCTCGCGTTCTGCCTCCTGCGTAATTAGCTCAACTCCCACATTTAAGTGGTTGACAATATCAAAGATTCTTTCTTCTCGATCGGCTTCTGGCGTATTTTTTAACAGCAGTTGGCCGATTTTTAAGTGAGTAGAGCGCTTTTGGTCTTGCGGAATCAGAGAATAGGCTGCTTGTTGGACGCGATCGTGTAAAAACTTATATTTGGGTAATTGGTCATGGGTAATTGGTAATTGGTCAGATTCCTTCCCATTACCGATTACCGATTCGCTATTCCCCTCTGCTTGATAAAACTTATAAATTTCGCTAATGGGTAAAATTAGCCCTTCTTGCAGCGCCTTCCATAAAGCGGATGCGGTTTCTACTGGCGAATTCTCATCAATAATTGCTAAGGTCGCCAAATCGAACTGATTGCCAATACAAGCAGCTAACTTTAAAACGGACTGTGTTTTACTTGGCAACTTTCGCAACTGAAGTGCCATGAATTCTACTACATCATCCGTTAGTGCCAAGGTGCGCACTCGGGCAATATCGCACTGCCAATACCGAGCTTCACAATTAAATTCAATTAGCCCATCTTCATGCAAAGATTTGAGAAATTGTGTGCTAAAAAATGGATTGCCTAAAGTTTTTTGATAAACGAGTTCGGTCAAAGGCAGAACCAACGCTGTAGAACAAGCTAGAGTATCGGCAACTAAACTATTTACGTCGGCTCGATCGAGGGGCTCTAAGGTAATAGTATTCACCTTTGCTTCAGTTTTGTGAATCTCTGCTAAAGTCAGCATCAATGGATGCGCTGAAAATACTTCGTTATCCCGATAAGCTCCTATTAATAAGAGATAGCGGTACTCCTTAGCACTCATCAGCAGTTGAATTAATTTTAACGATGCTGAGTCTGCCCATTGCAAGTCGTCCAAGAATATCACTAAAGGATGTTCTTTTGTTGTGAATAATTGCAGGAATTTTCCCAACAACAAATTGAAGCGATTTTGAGCGGCACTGCCAGAAAGTTCTGGGACTGGCGGTTGCGGCCCGATAATACGTTCTAGTTCGGGAATGACTTCAACTATCGCCCCAGCGCTATCTCCTAAAGCTGCCAATATTTCTAATTTCCATTGTTCAACTTTAGCATCGGTTTCCGATAGCAATTGTGCCATTAAATCGCGAAAAGCTTGGACAAATGCACTAAAGGGAAGGGTGCGTTGGAATTGGTCGAATTTGCCTTTAATAAAGTAGCCGCGCTGCCGGACTATGGGTTTGTGAACTTCGTTGACAACAGCGGTTTTGCCAATGCCGGAGAAACCGGCAACGAGCATCATTTCAGTGCTACCTGCACTCACGCAGTCAAATGCTTCCAGCAGCGAGAATACTTCGCTTTCTCTACCGTATAATTTTTCGGGGATAGTAAAGCGATCGCACAAATCTCGCTCCCCTATTGTAAAGTTAGTCAGCGCCCCTGTCTCTTGCCACTTGTGCAAACAAGTTTCCAAATCAAACTTGAGCCCCAGTGCGCTTTGATAGCGCTCTTCAGCATTCTTCGCCATCAGTTTGCTGACAATTTCAGACAGCACCAATGGAACGTTCTGGTTGATAATTGAGGCTGCCACTGGCTGTTTGGCGAGGTGGCAGTGTACCAAATCCATTGGATCGTCTGTTTGGAACGGTAACTTTCCTGTTAGTAATTCGTAGAATGTTACTCCTAGCGAGTAGAAATCTGTCCGGTAATCAATGCCTCGGTTCATTCGCCCAGTTTGTTCGGGAGATATGTAGGGTAAAGTGCCTTCGAGGACGTTAGGATTTTGAATTTCTTGGGTTTCGCGCGGCAGCAGGGAAGCGATGCTGAAGTCAATTAACTTGACTTCTTTGCTGACCGGATTAATCAGAATGTTGGCGGGTTTGAGGTCTTTATGGATAACTCGGTGGCGATAAAGTCCGTCCAGGGCGTTGGCAATTTGAATCGCCACGGGCAGAAATTCGTTAACGGGCAAGCCTTCTAAGGGTTCCTTGCTCTCGACTGCTAGACTAGCGAGGTAGCTACTTAAGGAAATTCCGCCAAAGTCTTCCATCACCAGAGCATAGTGGTTCTGGTACGTTTCCAGGCTGTATGCCTTCACACTTCCGGGGATCTCTAAGTTTTTAGCAATGATGTACTGGTTGCGGAAGTGAACGAGTTCGTTGAAGCGGGGAAAGTCATTTCGCAGCAGTTTGATTGCGACGGGCTGGCCATTTTCCGTGCGAATGCCACGATAAACTAGAGTTCGATTGCCTGCGTATATTTGCTCGTTAATGTGATATCCTAGGAAAAGTTTTGTGATCTTAGTCATATCTACGTATTCCTACTACTTCTATCTAGCCTAAAGCTTCTTAGAGTTAATATCTAATATTGTCGCTCTATCTGCCATGTTCTTCAGTGAATTACATTTTTCTTAACATATTTTGGAGAGCAAATTATGAAACAGCGATTTGAAAAACCCGACTTAATGTTTTAGGTAAGAGCTGTTGATACTTCAGTTGAGGCTAAGTAGAAAATGGCTCCGCGAACCCTGATTGAACGACAGCAGTTCAGTTCATTGGATAGGAACTTAAGAAGCTGATTAATAAGCGCGGCATCTTTATGGGATGATTTTTGACACTCTGGGCCCTTCAGAAACAGAGGTTCTTGATTCACAGAGGTGACTTGCTGATACAGGATTTCTCCAGCCTCAGTAGAGACCATGTATAGACAAGCATTTAGGGTGTTCCCCCAAGTTCGCCTATGTCCTGCGGTACGCATTTTCTCCTGGAGGATATTTCTAGCTGCACGATCGGCACCATCCAAAACACACTGTCCGTAAAGTTCCGTTAACAGGACTAAACTGTTATTGACCGAACTTTTTAATTAAGATTAATTCGATTGTTACGATAAATTGGTAATAACATTAACCTGATAAATATTGAACCATTGATTTCAATGTTTTAGAAAGATTGACTCTTGACTGAATTCCCCTGTGTTCCTTGCATCAAGCAGACTAAAGTCTGGCTCGTTTTCTGCTCGCCGACTTTTTTTTATAAAAAATAGAAATGAAATGCCCCAAATGCCAATACACTCAAATCTGTAAAAAGGGCCACCGTCGATCTAAACAACTTTACCAAGGCAAACTTTGTGGGCGTCAGTCGAATTGAAATTTGAGATTTGAGATTTACTGCACAGATGAACGTGGGAGCTTTAACAAAAGTCTAAAATTTTTACCTTTCCACGACTGCTGTCAGAAAGCAAGTATCCGTTTTTGGGCTATGTCAAAAGGTTGCGCTGGCTCTAGCAGATGCTCATAAGGTGTCAGAAATCCTTGAAATAGTTTTCATTGATGAGTTAGAAACGTTTGTCGGTAAAAAAATATAAATTAGGGTTATAGACAACTGTCAACCTTTTTCGCCAAGGCATCTTAGGCTGGGTTCTGGGCGATCGCTTACAAGACTTGCGCGCAAACTCTGACTGTAATCGGTGAAATTTTATCAGTTTCTTGATAGAATTGATGTTCGCGGCCCGAGAGTTGACTGCACAATAAGACAAGTTTCACCAGTTGTGAACCGCGCTGCTACATTGCACCTACCGACTGAGCGGGCAGGTGGGTTTTGTGTGTGCAGGCGCTGACGAAAGCAACTCAACAGCGCAGCAAGCAAAATAACGCTAAAGTTACTATCTACCTGTGTTCGCTGCAAGGCTACCCTTGCGGACTCAGGAAAAACACACACAAAAAACTCGTGAAGCGCAGCTATCCCGTAGGGAATCGCCAGCAATGTATCTATTTGCAGGGCGGCGATTTCCCAAAGAATCACTGCTTTTTAACAGCAGGGTATTCTAGGAGACATCTCCGAGACGATGCGAGCGAGATAATTTAAAATCTGCAAACAGGGTTTCAGTGCTAAGTACAGGCAGCATCGACGTAAATTTTTATCAAATCAGCTTCCAATATGCTGTTTTAAAGTTTACTAGGCTCCCACCGCTCGGCAGCTTTCTCTCCCCGAGCTATAAAAACGCATCAAGCACACAATCACGGAAATAACATTCAATCAACATGGGTAACACGATCGATCCAAACAGAAACGTGCATCAGACTGAGCGAGGAACTCCCTATGCCGGCCAAAGCTGGTTAGTGGAAGAAAGAGATGCCTGCGGTGTGGGGTTTATTGCCAACCAAAGCGGCGAAGCTACCCACTCGATTATTGAGAAAGCGCTCCCAGCTTTAACTTGTCTGGAACACCGCGGCGGTTGCAGCGCCGATCGAGATTCCGGCGACGGTGCGGGTTTGATGACCGCGATTCCTTGGGAATTGCTGGATGCTTGGTTTGCCGAACAGGGAATTGTGCCTCCCGCACGGGAAAACTGCGGCGTGGGAATGCTGTTTCTGTCTCAAGATAAATTTCAAGCGACTATAGCGCGGCAGGTGGTTGAGCAAGTTCTGGCCGATCGCGGGCTGACACTTTTGGGGTGGCGCAAAGTTCCCGTTGTACCGTCGGTTTTGGGCGAGCAAGCGCTAGAACATCAACCTCAAATCGAACAAGTAATAGTCAGTTCACCGCACTTAGCCGGAGACGAACTCGACAGAAACCTATTTCTGGCGCGCCGCACCATCGGACACGCGCTGTCAAATCGCCCCAACTTCACCCGCCGAGAATTTTATACTTGCTCTTTCTCTTGTCGCACGATCGTCTATAAAGGCATGGTGCGATCGGCCGTACTGGCAGAATTTTACCAAGACCTGAAAAATCCCGCTTATAAAAGCTCCTTTGCCGTCTATCACCGGCGCTTCAGTACCAACACGATGCCCCGCTGGCACTTAGCCCAGCCGATGCGCTTGCTGGGACACAACGGGGAAATTAACACGCTGTTGGGCAATCTTACCTGGATGACGGCGCGGCAAGCGAATTTAGCTCACCCGAATTGGAGTCAAGCGGACATCGACACGTTCAACCCAATTGTCAAATCCGAAAGCAGCGATTCGGCAAACTTGGACAACGTGATGGAGTTGTTGGTGCACTCCGGCCGCACCCCCCTAGAATCCCTGACAATTATGGTGCCCGAAGCCTACAAAAATCAGCCGGATTTGGCTGCTTATCCAGAAATTGTCGATTTTTACGAATATTACAGCGGCATTCAAGAACCTTGGGACGGCCCGGCACTGCTGGTGTTCAGCGACGGGAAACAAGTAGGTGCTACGCTCGATCGCAACGGTTTGCGCCCGGCCCGCTACTGCATTACTAAAGACGGTTTGGTAATTGTGGCTTCCGAAGCCGGAGTTGTCGATATTCCCGAAGCAGATATTGTCGAAAAAGGTCGTTTGGGGCCCGGACAAATGATTGCAGTTGACCTGCAAACCAACGAAATTCTCAAAAATTGGCAACTCAAGCAGCGAATTGCTAAGCGGCACCCCTACGGCGAATGGCTGAAACAAAATCGCGAAATCTTGCAGCCGCAGCCTTTTGCGGAAACAGCAACCCTCGACTCGCAAACGCTGTTGGCCACCCAAACTGCTTTCGGCTACACGGCCGAAGATTTGGACATGGTGATCGTCGAGATGGCGAGTTCTGGGAAAGAACCGACTTTCTGCATGGGCGACGACGTTCCCTTAGCTGTGTTGTCAGAAAAGCCTCAGTTGCTGTACAACTATTTCAAACAGCGGTTCGCTCAAGTGACAAATCCGCCGATCGACCCCCTGCGCGAGGGGATGGTGATGTCGCTGACGATGAGTGTGGGCCTGCGGGGCAATTTACTGCAAGCAGTACCGGAAAATGCCAAGCGGCTGAAAATTGATTCCCCCGTACTCAACGACGCTGAACTGTCTTTCTTGAAAGATCAAAAGTCTTTCCCAGCTACCGAATTGTCAACGCTTTACAAAATTGCTGCCGGGCCTGGAGGTTTGAAAACCGCAGTCGAGCAACTTTGTCAAGAGGCGGCTCAAGCGGTGCGGGAGGGTTCGAGAATTCTGATTTTGAGCGATCGAGCTTTGAAGGAAGAAGGAAGAAGGAAGAAGGAAGAAGGAAGAGGGGAGAAGGAAGAAGGAGATGTATCTTCTGCTGTGGGATTGAGTGCTGAATATACTTATATTCCGCCTTTCCTGGCAGTTGGCGCGGTTCACCACCACTTAATTAACGTCGGGCTGCGGATGCAAACTTCCCTAGTTGTCGATACCGCCCAGTGCTGGAGCACTCACCACTTCGCTTGTTTGCTCGGTTACGGGGCGGTGGCTGTTTGCCCTTACTTGGCATTGGAAAGCGTGCGCGGCTGGTGGTCTGACGCCAAGACTCAAAACTTGATGCAGCACGGCAAAGTTCCCAATATTACAGTGACACAAGCTCAAGCTAGATACCGCACAGCGGTGGAAAACGGCTTGCTGAAGATTATGTCGAAAATGGGGATTTCGCTGCTGTCTAGCTATCAAGGAGGGCAAATCTTTGAGGCGATCGGCATTGGCGGCGATCTGCTCGATTTGGGCTTTAAAGGCACTGTTTCTCGGATCGGTGGTTTGAGTGTGGCGGAACTGGCTAACGAGGTAATGTCTTTCCACAGTCAGGCTTTCCCAGAATTGCACCTCAAAAAGCTGGAAAATTACGGCTTCGTGCAGTACCGCCGGGGCGGTGAATATCACATGAACAGCCCGGAAATGGCGAAGGCTTTGCACAAGGCTGTGACTACTTTTAAGGCTCAGACTAACGGTAACGGCAATGGGGCCGAACCAAAAATGGAACCAATTGGTTCCAAAAATTCTGAAACGGCTTACGATCACTACGAGGTTTACAAGAAACAGCTCGAAAATCGCCCGGTAACGGCTTTGCGGGATTTGTTGGATTTTGTGAGCGATCGCCCTTCCATTGCCGTCGAAGATGTAGAATCTGTAGCAGATATTGTCAAGCGGTTCGCCACCGGCGGTATGTCCCTCGGCGCTTTGTCCCCGGAAGCCCACGAAACCCTAGCGATTGCGATGAACCGCATCGGCGGCAAATCCAACTCCGGCGAAGGCGGCGAAGACCCGGTGCGCTACAAAGTGCTAAACGATGTGAGCGAGGCAGGTTTCTCACAAACGCTACCTCACTTAAAAGGTTTGCAGAACGGCGATACAGCTTCTTCATCGATCAAACAAGTAGCTTCGGGACGCTTTGGGGTGACTCCTGAGTACCTGATGAACGCCAAACAAATCGAAATTAAAATCGCACAAGGTGCGAAACCGGGTGAAGGCGGTCAATTGCCAGGGGCGAAAGTGAGCGAGTACATTGCTTATTTGCGCCGATCGAAACCGGGTGTGACGCTGATTTCGCCTCCTCCTCACCACGACATTTATTCGATCGAGGATTTGGCGCAGTTGATTTTTGACTTGCACCAAATCAATCCGCAAGCAGGAGTTTCGGTGAAGTTGGTGTCGGAAGTGGGCATCGGGACTGTAGCCGCTGGTGTCGCTAAGGCAAATGCTGATGTGATTCAAATTTCCGGCCACGATGGCGGCACCGGTGCTTCGCCACTAAGTTCTATTAAGCACGCAGGTTCTCCGTGGGAACTCGGGTTGACAGAAGTTCACCGGGTGCTGATGGAAAATAAATTGCGCGATCGAGTTTTGCTGCGCGTTGACGGTGGCTTTAAAAGCGGCTGGGATGTGGTTGTAGGCGCTTTGATGGGCGGCGAAGAGTACGGTTTCGGCACGGTGGCAATGATTGCAGAAGGCTGTATTATGGCTCGGGTTTGCCACATGAATACTTGTCCGGTGGGGGTGACAACTCAACAAGAACACTTGCGGAAACGCTTCCCCGGTACACCGGAACACGTTGTTAATTTCTTCTATTTCGTAGCACAAGAAGTGCGGAGTTTGCTGGCGAAATTGGGTTATAAGTCGATCGCAGATATCATCGGCCGCGCGGATTTGCTGACAATGCGCGATGGGGTGAAACTAACTAAAACCCAAGCGATTAATTTGGATTGTTTGACCAAGTTACCGGATACTAAGAGCGATCGATCTTTCTTGGTCCACGAACCCGTCCACAGCAACGGTCGGGTTTTGGATGACGATTTGCTGGCGGATGCTGAGATTCAAAGTGCGATCGCCAATCACGGCACTGTTAGCAAGAGTCTAAAATTGGTGAATACCGATCGCACTGTGGGAGCGCGTTTGGCAGGTGCGATCGCACAGCAACACGGCAACACGGGCTTTAGCGGTCAAATCACCCTCAATTGCACTGGTAGCGCGGGCCAAAGCTTCGGCGCGTTCAATTTGCCGGGGATGACGCTGGTACTGTCAGGCCAAGCCAATGACTACGTTGGTAAAGGAATGCACGGTGGCGAAATCGCGATCGCACCGCCGGCTGGTGCGACTTATGATGCTTCTGAAAATGCGATCGTCGGTAACACTTGTTTGTATGGTGCGACGGGCGGAACTCTGTTGGCTGCGGGTAAAGCTGGCGAACGGTTTGCGGTGCGAAACTCGATGGCGAAAGCTGTGATTGAAGGTGCGGGCGATCACTGCTGCGAGTACATGACTGGTGGCGTGATTGTGGTGTTAGGAAAAGTCGGCCGCAACGTCGGCGCTGGAATGACTGGCGGCTTGGCTTATTTCCTCGATGAAGATGGGAGTTTCCCGGCTCACGTCAACGGGGAGATTGTGAAGATGCAGCGGGTTTGTACGGCGGCTGGGGAGGCGCAGTTGAAGGAGTTGATTGAGGCTCAGTGCGATCGAACCGGCAGCAAGAAAGCTGAAAAGATTTTAGCAAATTGGGCTGAATATTTGCCTAAGTTCTGGCAAGTTGTGCCGCCGAGTGAAGCGAATTCACCCGAGGCTTCGGAACAAAAGATTGCTGTGGAAGTTTAATTTTGTAGCTGGTTGGTTGGTTAAATAGACATCTCCAATAATTACTGTGGAACAGGCATCTTGCCTGTTCAAGACTAAGTTTTTGGGAGATGTCTAATCCAATAATTACTGTGGAACAGGCATCTTGCCTGTTCAAGACTAAGTTTTTGGGAGATGTCTAATAGATGAGGGGCGACGCGAGTTGCCCCTTTTTTAATTTACTTAAGTTGCAAATTATTAATAATTGCTATTTTTTACAGCCCGTTCTCGAACCCAACGCTCTAATAATGGCACTTCAAAAACATAACCATTATCTGTTTGCTCAATCACATGATATCGTCTCAACCGCCTGATTGCCGCATCTGTTAAATCCTGTACATAGCCAGGAGCTAAGCCATTTGCTAATTCTAACAGGAATTCTTGTCCGGCGATTATTTCTGCGGGATTATTACCTGTAAATTCTGTCCAGACATTGGTAAAATAAGGTTCGCCGTTAGTGAAAGCTTCAGGAATCGCAGCTTGCAATAAATCTGGTGTTACCAATTGAGTATGATTTAAGTTTGCCTGAGTGACAAGAGCAGAGCCAAGGAGTTGCAGCAGGTAGGGCTGACAGCGAGTCAGTTGAATAATTTCCTCCACAATACCTCGATCGTAACGCAGGGCGAATTCTGGGTCAGGATCAGTTAGTAAACTTTCGGCTTCATCGGGTTCTAGATAAGTCATTTCTAGGGGAACAACGCTGATAAAATAGCTGCTCCAGTTGGGGCCGAGTTCGTCTAGAGTTTGGACGCCAGAGAAGAGAAAAGCGAGGGAATCATAGTGCTGAATCAGGTGGCGGAGTTCGTCAAATAAGTTGATACTTAAGCGTTTTTCTTTGATAGCAGTGCCAATTTTTTCAAATTCATCAAGGTTGAGGAGAAGGCGTCGTTCTCCAAGTCTGGGAATTGCTTGTTCGAGCCAATCTTCTAAGGAAATATAAGGAGTTTCCAGAAATTCTTGGCGTGTGGGAATGATTGGTAATTCGATGCCTTGACAGCGACTATCGCGGTAGATGGCACGAATTAATCCTTGACAAAATCCAGCTTCATCTGTAGTTATAGCGGAACTTTGTAAATCTACGTAAACGGGGAGTAAATTACTGGGTAAGAGGCGGGGTAAGTTATACAGAAATGAGGTTTTGCCACAGCGTCGGGGGCCGTGTAAAACGAGGGTGGGACGATTGCGATCGAGAATTAAGCGGACAATTTCATCGGCAAATTTTTGGCGACCTCTGAACAGGTTAGCACGGTCAGAACGCAGTGGATTGCCGTATTGGAAGGGGTTAAGTAGTTCATTTTGAGATTGTTGCTGCTCTTCTTGCAACTCTAACTCGATGACTCGTTGCCACCTTACTAAAACTGGTTGCCAGCGTTTTATTGCTCGTGTGTTAAGTCCTAATTCAGGTAGTTGTAACTGCAATCTGAGCAGATAAGTGAGGATTGGCTCTAAGGCGCGTTTGCGTATGCCAATATTCCCGGCTTTTAAAGCAGCATCAATATCTTTAGTAACAGTTTGTAGGCGTGGCAAGAGTTTATTAATATCTGTACCATCTTCTATATCAAATGACCACTTGTCTGCGAAATAGCTGGTCAGTACACCTGCCATAACACTACCAATAATACCAGAAGTGTTGAATGCTTATTTGATAGGATTCTGAAAATAGACATACGAATCCTATAAACTGGTGATTTCAGCAAT
>NZ_JAUBPO010000142.1:0-13907 GCF_036700785.1 Microcoleus sp. S28C3
GAGCCCCAAAAACTCCTACACAAGTAGTTACTTTTGTCAACTTTCTTGTTAAGAAAGATGTTTATAAAGCATAGCTTAATCAGGGGGAATTTGAGAATAATCCGGTTCCCCCCTTAAAAAAGGGGGTTAGGGGGCTCTTATTGTGGACTCACAAAGAAAACTCCAGACACCAATGTCCGCAACAAAGTTAATTTTTGGCAAAATTCCCCAAATATTGCGTGTAAATGACCACACCCACCTAAAATAAACTCTGGAGTTTGTTAAAGGGTGTGCAAATTTGACAGCTTTCCATCACAATTAATGCAACTTTTATGGTGCTAAATATTCTTGCGCTGCCCTTAGCGTTTCAATTTACATCGCCGGGCCCAATTATCTTTCAACTTGGCCCCGTAGCCATTCGCTGGTACGGGCTGTTAATAGCTTCTGCCGTCTTGATTGGGGTCAGCCTGTCCCAATACTTGGCCCAAAAACGCCGCGTCAACCCGGAATTGTTGGGTGATTTGGCAATTTGGCTGGTTCTGGGCGCTATTCCCTGTGCTCGAATTTATTACGTGGCTTTCGAGTGGCCGCAATACGCCCAGAGGCCAGAGGATATTATTGCGATTTGGAAAGGCGGAATTGCGATTCACGGGGCGATTTTGGGTGGCACGATCGCAGCTTTAATTTTTGCTAAAATTCAGCGAGTTTCTTTTTGGCAATTGGCAGATTTAATCGCGCCTTCGGCAATTCTCGGTCAGGCGATCGGACGCTGGGGAAATTTCTTTAACTCGGAAGCTTTTGGCGGTCCTACGGATTTGCCTTGGAAACTCTATATTCCGCCAAACAGCCGCCCGCCCGCCTACGCTAATTTTGAATACTTCCACCCCACATTTCTCTACGAATCCCTGTGGAATTTGACAGTATTTGGGTTGCTTCTGACTTTGTTTTTCCGCGATTTGCAGGGCAAAATTCGCTTGAAAACTGGTGCTTTATTTTTGGTTTATATCGCAGCTTACAGTTCCGGTCGAATCTGGATTGAAGGGTTGCGAACTGATAGTTTGATGTTCGGGCCGCTGCGGACGGCGCAAATGGTAAGCTTGACTGGGATTGTTTTAGGGTTGGGCGGGTTGGCTTGGCTTTATTTGGTCGATCGACCTTTGCCCGATGTTGTCTCCCCCAATAACGATCGGTCTAAGATCACTCCGAAATTGCCAGAGGATCAATAAAAAACCCCAGAGAGGTTAGTCTCTAGGGTTCAAAACCAGGGTGCATCTACCATCTCTTACTTCCAACCAAAATAGGTACATCCGGAAGCGTCCGTAAATTTAGCAAATTTTTTAGCAGCAATGAGTTTGAAAGAGATTGAAGCCCTAATTCCAGGAGTATACATTGTAGGTGCAGGCCCGGGAGACCCGGATTTGTTGACAGTTAAGGCCCAAAAATTACTGGCTGCTGCTGATGTCATATTATTTGCTGATTCGCTAGTCCCAGAGCAAATTTTGCAGGGGGTACGCGCGGATGCTGAAACGATCCAAACTGCCCATAAAACCCTCGAAGAGATTGTACCTTTGATGGTGCAACGAGTGCGCGACGGAAAAAGCGTCGTCCGTCTGCATTCGGGCGATCCCTGTCTCTACGGGGCCGTCGGCGAACAAATGCAAGCTTTGGCCTCCGAGGGAATTGCTTTTGAGGTAATCCCGGGAATTAGCGCTTTCCAACTTGCGGCGGCTAAACTTAAAATTGAGTTGACAGTTCCGGGAGTTGTGCAGACAATTATTTTGACGCGAATTAGCGGCAGAACCGAAGTACCCGAACGCGAAGAATTGGCGAGTTTAGCGGCTCATCAAGCGAGTTTGTGCCTGTATTTGAGCGCCCGCCATGTCGAAAAAGCTCAAGCTAAATTGATGGAACATTACCCATCTGATTTGCCTGTAGCGATTTGTTATCGGTTGGGCTGGCCCGATGAAAAAATTGTGCTAGTTCCCCTTGACAAAATGGCCGTTGCTACGCGCGAAAATAATTTGATCAGAACGACAATGTACGTTATTAGTCCGGCGTTGGGAAAATCAGCAGAAGGGCGATCGCGCTTGTACCATCCAGAGCACGATCGGCTTTTCCGACCCTCGAAGGAAGTTCGGCAACGGATTTTGTAACGGATGTAACGGATGTCAGGAAGAAGAAAGTTCGGCAACGGATTATGTAACGGATGTAACGGATGTAACGGATGTCAGTCCCATGGAAGTCGGAAGAAGGAAGAAGGAGCAATTATGAAATAACCAATTACCAATTACCAATTCCCAATTCCCCAATCTAAAATCTAAAATCTAAAATCTAAAATCGCCATGACTGATTTAACTCGCAGACAATTTATCACTGTCACCGCATTAAGCGCCGGATTTGCGTTAGCAGTTCATCCTATTGCGGCTGCCGTTATCAATACCGATGCTGCTGGTTTAATAGCAGGTGAGGTAAAAATTCCCGTCAAAGACGGGCAAATTCCAGCCTACAGAGCAATGCCAGCCAGCGGCAGCAATTTTCCAGTAATTTTAGTAATTCAAGAAATCTTCGGAGTTCACGCCCACATTCAAGATATTTGCCGCCGTTTTGCTAAGTTAGGTTATTTAGCGATCGCCCCAGAAATGTTTGCCCGTCAAGGTGATGTTTCTAAAATCACCGACATCCAAGAAATTATTAGTAAAGTTGTCTCGAAAGTTCCAGACGCTCAAGCTATGTCCGATTTAGATGCTACCGTAGAGTGGGCACAAAAGTCAGGAAAAGGCAATATTAATAAGTTGGGAATTACAGGATTTTGCTGGGGTGGCAGAATTGTTTGGCTGTACTCTTCCCACAACCCGAAAGTCAAAGCTGGAGTGGCTTGGTACGGGCGTTTGGTTGGCAATCCTACGGCTTTAACTCCCAAACAGCCGATCGACCTTGCAGCAACTTTGAAAGTGCCTGTATTGGGGCTTTACGGCGGCAAAGACGAGTCAATTCCCAACGATACAGTTGAGAAAATGCGCCAAGTTCTCAAAACTGGCAGCAGCGGTTCCGAAATTGTGCTTTATCCAGATACGCCCCACGGTTTTAACGCTGACTATCGCCCCAGTTACCGGGAAAAAGAAGCTGAGGATGGTTGGAAACGGCTGCAAGATTGGTTTAAAAAGCACGGAGTTGCACAATAGTTTTGAGTTGTTAATTTTGACTTAAAACTGGTGTCAAGTTTGGGATCGAAAAAGGCAATATTAGCGAATAGCCCTTAAGACAGGTGGGTTTGTGGGCCCGACATTGGTAAACTGAGCGGTGTAGAATTATCGATCGAACAGGTAAGCCCGTGCTAGACGAACAAGCTAAAAAGACCATCTTGCGGAAAATCCCTCACGGATTGTACATCTGCGGTGTCAAAGACGGGGAGGAAGTCAACGGTTTCACCGCTAGCTGGGTGATGCAATCTTCCTTTACCCCTCCCTTAGTTGTCAACTGCGTCAAGCAAGACTCCAAATCCCACAGCATGATCAAAGCCAGCGGTGTCTTTGCTTTGAGTTTCCTAGAAGCAGGACAGAAAGACTTAGCCCAGAAATTCTTCAAGCAGCAGCGCCGCGTTGGCAATAAATTTGAGGATGTAGAATTTTATCCCGGCGCGGAAACTGGTTGTCCGATTATCTCAGACTCTCTGGGTTACATCGAGTGCAAAGTTGTCGGTGCTGTGGAACACGGGGATCACACGGTTTATGTGGGAGAAGTTTTGGCTGCAGGCGTCCACCGGGAAGGCAATCCGTTGCTGCTAGAAAGCACCGGTTGGAATTACGGCGGCTAAAGACTTGGCAGTTGGCAGTTGTTAGTAAAAACAACTAACGCTGAGAAACCCGGTTTCTTTAAAAGTCCGGGTTTCTGAACACTAAACAAATTTTTATGTTGAATTAGAGTGACCTATTTATTAATTGCGAGAGTTAGGCGGCGCATAACTAATAAAAAATCGGCGACAATTCTGTCAGCGTTATCGGGAGTTAAAATTGGTACGTGGACGAAAATACATTTAGCGGCTATTTGAGAATCGCAAATATGTTTTAAAACCGCATAATATAGGGCTTCGCATACAAATTTTCCGGCTTCGTGACTGATTTCTGTTGCAGCTAAATCAGCGACTAGCGGTTCGAGATTAACTGCTGTTTCCAGAATGTCGCTATCGCAGCAAGCGCAGGATTCTACGGTTAATTTTTGCCGACTTTCGGCCATGCCGCAGCAGATAATAGTGTCTGGTTGGAGTTGGTTGATTTCGGCGATCGCCAAATTCGGTGCTAGCTGAAAATCTACTGGCAGTTTCCTCAAAAAAGTCAGGGAATCAGGCAAAGATTTTATCTGGGAAATCTTGGCTAATAAGTCGTCCGAAGAGTTGGATTTCTGATGGGGAAGCCAAGTATCAAATGAGGTTAGCAGGATTTTCGCCGTCATATTTGTGCAATAATACTGATATTGATAATATAAGGCAAGTAAGTCAATGTCTGTCATTGCAGTAATAGACTATGGCATGGGCAATCTGCACTCAGTCTGTAAAGGCTTGGAAAATGTGGGTGCAGTGCCAAAAATTACAGATTCTCCTGCTATAATCGAGCAGGCTGATGCGGTGGTTTTGCCGGGAGTTGGTTCGTTTGACCCGGCAATGCAGAATTTACGATCGCGCAATTTGATAGAACCGATAAAAAGTGCGATCGCCTCGGGAAAACCTTTTTTAGGCATTTGTTTGGGTTTGCAAATTCTGTTTGAAAGTTCCGAAGAAGGTGTAGAACCGGGATTGGGCGCTATTGCGGGAAAAGTGCGCCGATTTCGCTCGGAACCGGGTTTGACAATTCCCCACATGGGATGGAATCAATTGCAATTTACTCAGCCGGATTTGCCGCTGTGGCAAAATTTACCGTCCGATCCTTGGGTTTATTTCGTGCATTCTTATTATGTCGATCCAGTTGATTTGGAAGTGCGATCGGCAATGGTGACTCACGGTAGTCAAAACGTGACGGCGGCTATAGCTAAAGACAATTTGATGGCCGTACAATTTCACCCGGAAAAGTCTTCGAGTACGGGATTGCAAATGCTGTCAAATTTTGTCAGTCTGGTGAGGGAAAAAGTACCTGCTTAGGCGATTTGTGCAAAACCCGGTTTGTGGTATAAACCGGGTGTTTATAGTTTTAAATGATACCAGTTTTAATAAAAAATGCAACTGTAATTATGCACCAAATTCATATTTAGTCAGTCATCCCCAATCTAAAATCTAAAATTGTATGAGTCTGAGAATCTGTGGCAACCGCCAAATCAAAACCCTGCCGGGACTCGCAACTCGCCCTACACCTTCGCGAGTCAGAGAAGCTTTATTTAATATTTGGCAAGGGACGATCGCAGATTGCAGATGGCTTGACATTTGTACCGGCAGCGGTTCGATGGGTGCAGAAGCTTTGTGTCGGCAAGCCGCGAGTGTCACTGGCATCGAACAGTCGGCGAAAGCTTGTGCGATTATCCGCGAAAACTGGGAGCAAGTAGCAGACTCGTCCCAAACATTCCAAATACTGCGGGGAAACGCGACGGCGAAGTTGGCAACATTAGCGGGCCAGCAGTTCGATCGCATTTACTTCGATCCGCCCTACGCCAGCGACTTGTACGAACCTGTGTTAAACACGATCGCCAGCCAAGAAATGCTAGCACCAAACGGCGAAATGGCCGTCGAACACAGCCCGGAGCGATCGACACAACCGATTTCCGGCCTAGAAATTTGCCGCCATAAAATATACGGCAATACAGCATTAACCTTCTACACACGCAGTGGCTGACAGGCTCAAACAGCAGCAGCCTCACTCCTCGACGCAGAAAGAAACCGGGTTTCATGGCGTTGGCGCGCCCGGGACTAAAAGTTTTTCCCCTGGATACAATACAAATTTTTCCGATGAAGTTAAGCTTTGTGCGTAGGTTGTCAGAGCAAGTTGCCTCAGCAATTGACGAAATAAATGGAGTTTAGGCTGAAAATAAAGACTTTCAGTTGTAACATGAACCCAAAGTGTGAGTGTGAATATTCCTAAAGGAGTGAATATGGTTCAGACACCTTCGCGCCCTCGTGGCAGCGAGTTTCCGGCTGCTAACTCGGTACAGCCAGTCAAACGGGATACGATTCTGGTGGGAGATAGCCTCCCCCTGCCCAATACCAAACTCTTCGGCACAGACGGCATTCGCGGGAAAGTTGGAGAATTGCTGAATGCACCCTTAGCGCTGCAAGTGGGCTTCTGGGCTGGACAAGTTCTACGCCAAAATACCCCCAACCAGGGGCCTGTGATTTTGGGGCAAGACAGCAGGAATTCCAGCGATATGCTGGCAATGGCACTGTCAGCGGGTTTGACAGCCGCCGGTTTGGAAGTGTGGAATTTGGGATTGTGTCCCACTCCCTGTGTTGCTTATCTGGCAAGCATTTCGGAGTCTGTCGGCGGAGTGATGATTTCGGCTTCTCACAATCCCCCAGAAGACAACGGCATTAAGTTTTTCGGCTCAAACGGCTCGAAGCTGTCGCAGCAGTTGCAGGAACAAATCGAAGCGGGAATCCGGGGGGCAAAGGTTCCGGTTGCTAGCTTGGGTTGGGGGCAGCACTACCATCGGTCAGAGTTGATTAAAGATTATGCCACTTCGCTCTGTGATTCGCTGCAAAAGATGAATTTGGAGGGAATGCGGATAGTTTTGGATTTGGCTTGGGGGGCGGCTGCGGGTTTGGCGCCGGCGGTGTTCGCACAAATGGGGGCGGATGTGATCTGTTTGCACGACACTCCTGATGGCGATCGTATTAATGTTAACTGCGGTTCTACTCATCTCGACAGTTTGCAAGCGGCGGTTTTGGAACACAATGCTGATTTGGGATTTGCTTTTGACGGCGATGCCGATCGAGTTTTGGGTGTTGACAACCAAGGTCGAGCGATTGACGGCGATTACATTCTTTATCTGTGGGGCCGACAGTTGCGCGACTCCGAACAGTTACCCTCCAATTTAATTATTTCTACTGTAATGGCTAACCTCGGCTTCGAGCGAGCTTGGGAAGAATTGGGGGGCAAACTAACTAGAACGAACGTGGGAGATCAGTACGTTCACGCTGAAATGCAGCGCACCGGTTCGATGTTGGGCGGCGAACAATCTGGACACATTCTTTGTCCGCATTACGGTGTCAGCGGCGACGGTTTGCTGACAGCTTTGCATTTGGCTTCGCTGGTGCGCCAGTCCGGGCAATCTTTGGCACAATTGGTAAGTGGCAGTTTCCAAACTTATCCGCAGTTGCTGCGAAATATTCGGGTGGACGATCGCGAAAAACGTCTAAAATGGCACGAGTGCGACGCAATGCAAAAGGCGATCGATCGTGCTACAACTGCAATGGGAGAACAGGGACGGGTTTTGGTTCGCGCTTCAGGCACTGAACCGCTAATCCGAGTTATGGTGGAAGCTGCCAGCGCCGAATTGGCTAATTTCTGGACTGAAAATTTAGTTTTAGCCGTTGGGCAACACATCGCTATTTAATGGAAATGGCAAATTAATCTGAAGGAAGAAGGAAGAAGGAAGAAGGAAGAAGGAAGAAGGAAGAAGGAAGAATAAAGAATCCTCTAGATAAATATAGGGGCTATTGAAACCAATTTCTCATTCTTTATTCACTCTTGCTTATTCCCTGTGTCCTAAATCACTAAATCCTTCTTTCTCCCTTTTCCCATTTTTGATTTTATGAATAGTAAATCAATTCAAAATGGGCGGTTGCATCGAATTTCGTTAAAAGTTTTAATTGTCGTCATATTAATAACGGGGATATTTTTTCGATTTACTAACCTCGATCGCAAAGTCTACTCCTTCGACGAATCTATCACCTCGCTGCGAATTTCTGGCTACACCTGGACGGAAATGGTGCAGCAAGATTTTCAAGGCAAAACAATTAGCGTCGCAGATTTGCAGCAGAAATACCAGCAGATAAATTCCGAAAAAAGTTGGTTGGATACTGTTAAAGGTTTAGCTACAGAAGAACCTCAACTGTCCCCCCTGTATTTTATTTTAGCCAGATTTTGGGTGCAGTTGTTCGGCCCGCAAGTGGCGACTGTCAGAAGTCTTTCAGCTTGGATTAGTTTGTTAGTTTTTCCCAGCATTTATTGGCTGTGCTGGGAATTATTTCGCTCTGAGTCTGCGGGATGGGTGGCTGTTACAATCGTCGCTGTTTCACCTTTTCACGTCTTGTACGCGCAAGAGGCAAGACCGTACATGATGTTTGCAGTCCTGGTTTTGCTGTCGAATGCAATTCTGCTGCGGGCGATCGCCCTACAAAAATCTCCCGCGACATCTAAATTGAGCAAAGCTGTTTGGTCTATTTATGCGATCGCCTTGACTTTAGGACTGTATTCTAGTTTATTATTTTTTTTAGTAATATTCGCTCACGGTATCTATGTAATTTTAACTGAAAATTGGCGTTTTTGCAAGACATTAATTGCTTATTTACTAGCTTCTGCGGCGGCAACAATCCTTTTTGCTCCTTGGATTTGGATATTATTTTGTAACGCGCCAAAAATCGAGGCAACAGTAGGCTTACCCCGCATTTCTCTATCTTTCCTATCTTCACTTAAAACTTTAATTCTCATCACCTGCCGAATGTTTATCGACACGCATTGGGCGGGCGGAATTATCAAATTGTGTTCGAGCGGTATTGCTACAGATTTAATCAGACTGATTGTAGCCGCCCTATTGCTGTTAGCGATCGCACATTCAATATACTCACTCTGCCGCTCAACTCCCAAACGAGTTTGGCTGTTTGTATTGACAGCGATCGGAATTACAGCGATAGTATTGATAGCAGTGGGAGGCGTTGCCGATCGCTATCTGGTTCCCTATATTTTAGCAATCCAGGTAGCTGTTGCCTACCTATTTACCGATAAAATTGCAGCCGCCACCAATTCCCGACAACAAAAACTGTGGCAGCTCGGTTTAATAGTGCTAATATCGAGTGAAATAGTTTCTTGTGCAGTCAGCTCACAGTCACAACTTTGGTGGAACAAATATCCTTCTAGCACTAAATACAATCCCCAAATAGCCGCAATTGTCAATCAAGCCCAAAAACCTTTAGTAATCACTCACGGAGGCAACAACATCACAGGAAAAATACTGTCTGTCAGCTATCTGCTAAAGCCGCAAGCACAGCTTTTGCTAGCAGTTAAACCTGAACAAGTCAAAATTCCTGATGGTTTTAGCGATGTATTTCTATACCGAGCTACAGAAGCATTACAATGTGAACTAGAAAAAGTGCAAAAATATAAAATCACACCAATTTACCAGCCGGGCGATGTTTGGCTTTGGCGTGTAGAGAAATAAGGAAAGTGGCAACTGCAAATGATGATTTCTGTTGTGATACCCACCTACAACCGCGAGCAACCCCTGCGAGAGACATTGGCTGATGTGATTCGGCAAAATTACCCGAAATTTGAAGTGCTGGTAATCGATCAAACTCGCACCCACGAATCGGAAACTCAAGTTTATTTAGAGGAATTGGCAAATGCTGGCAAAATTCGGTGGTTTCGAGTAGATTGGGCGAGTTTGCCTGGAGCTCGAAATTATGCAGTGCGGCGCGCAGTTGGAGAGATTATTTTATTTATTGATGATGATGTACAATTGCCAGAGGGTTTTTTGGCGGCTCACGCTGACAACTATTTAGAAAAACCAGATGTGGGATGTGTGGCGGGTAGGGTTTTTGACAGAATGAAATTGGATTTTTCTGGCGGCGATTTGGCGATCGAATATTTGCCCTCAGAAGCGATGGATGCTGGCATTGCCTGGTATTTTATCGATTTGGTACATACAGTAAAACCGCAGCAGGTGCTCTCGGCTAGAGGCTGCAATATGTCATTTCGCAGGCAGGTTTTTGCCGAGTGCGGGCTGAGGTTTGACGAGCGATTTGTAGGGAGTGCGGTACGGGAGGAGTCGGATTTTTGTTTGAGATTGCGATCGACTGGCATGAAAATTTGGTACGATCCCAATGCGTGTTTAGTTCACTTTGGTGAAGAGAGCGGCGGATGTCACGATGTCAGCACGCGATCGATCGAATATCAAATCACATTTTATCACAATCACTTTCTAATGGGATTGACAAATTTAACAGCTTTACAATGCCTGCGATTTTTTGCCAAACTCTTTGACTGCCACGTTTTGGGAAATCCGCCTTGCCATAAAAGCCGATCGCCCATTAAAATTATCGTTCGATTTAGTTTTTATCTCCTCGGTTTTATGAGTGTCCTCAATACATTAATTCAGTCTCTATGGAACGACGGACAAATTTACACCCGTCAAGATAACATTAACGGTAAATAATTTTTATTACCAATTTCCAATTACCACTGAATAAAAAATGAGAATCCTCGTTGCCAGCCACACCTATATTGTGGAGATAAATCGGGCAAAATTTAAAATTTTAGCAAACCTCGAACCCAATATTGAAGTAACAGTTGCAGTGCCGCAGCGTTGGAAACCCGGAGGCGTACAAAATAAAATTATAGAAACACAATTCTGTCAAGAAGGCTCATTTAAAGTAGTCGCAGTCTCTAATTACAGCCAGAACAATCAAGGACTGCTAACATTTGGTACTGATTTAATTGAAATTTTAGAAAAGTTTCGACCGCAGATTATCCAAGTTGAACAAGGTTCAAAATCCCTCGCTTGCGCGCAATTAATATTTTTAAATAAACTGCTCAAACTAAAAGCAAAAAATATATTATTTACCTGGTGGAATCTGCCTTATAAATTGAAGTGGCCTGTTTCACTCTTAGAAAATTACAATCTTCAGCACACTGACGGAATTATTGCAGGGAACTTAGATGGAGCTAAAATTTTGCGACAGCGGGGCTATCAAGGTGCGGTGAAAGTAATGCCACAACTCGGAGTAGATGAAACTTTGTTTCGCCGCATTGGTAAAGACGCTGATTTATCCCGCAGGTTCGGCATTGAACCGACCGATTTTGTGGTAGGATTTGTAGGGCGATTTGTAGAAGAAAAAGGATTGTTAACTTTAGCTGAGGCTTTGGCAGGGTTGAAAAAACTCTCTTGGAAGTGGCTGTTAGTAGGACAAGGAAAATTGCGGATGCAACTCGCAGAAAAATGTATTGAATGGGGAATCAGCGACCGCATAATTTGGGTAGAAAGCGTTTCGCACGAGGAAATCCCCCCCTACATTAACTTAATGAACTGTTTGGTATTGCCCTCGCAAACCAGCTATAAATTCAAAACTTTGACCACAGTGGGCTGGAAAGAACAATTCGGTCACGTTTTAATCGAAGCGATGGCCTGTAAAATTCCGGTTATTGGTTCGGACTGCGGGGAAATTCCCCACGTCATCGGCGATGCGGGGTTAGTATTCCCCGAGGGAAATGCAGGGGTTTTGCGAGAGTGTTTGCAGCAATTGATGGAGCGGCCGGAGTTGGCGGCAGATTTGGGCGATCGGGGTTATCATAGAGCGATGAGCAATTATACCAATAAAGCTTTAGCTGACCAGTTGTTGGAATTTTACAAAGAATTGTTGTAATTTTTAGTAGTAGAATGCAAGTGTTAAATAAAAGCTGTGGTAAATGTCTATTCCTTCCGACATACGACCTTTGGTAGACGAACTCTACCAGGTACTGCACGATACCGAACGCCAAGCAACGCAAGGACTTTTTGCACTTAGAAGAGCAATGTCTCTTTTTCCCCAGAATGAAATACTGATGCAATATTTTTCTTCCATCACCAATTTTCAATTCAACGTAGCAGGTACTCGCTTACAAGCAGAGCACATTGTGGGCAATGTATTGCTGGCTGGTGTGCCCGATGAAGAGGTTAAAAAAGCAACAGATTATTTAGCAGCCTTGCTACATATGGCTCCAGAATCGAAAATTATGATTGACAAAGTAGTTGAGAGATTAGAAGCATTGCCATGAAACAATTACCAGATGAAACCCAACTCCTGGAAATCCTTGAAATTGTGAAAGCTGCGGAAGCAAAAGCCAGTGAAATGTATGAATTTTCCAAGACAATGGCTCACAATACCCAAATTACAGCAACAAAGAGAGAGGAAGCTGAACAGCTAGACGGGCAACCTTTTCCAGATAATTAAATTTGTAATGGGAGATGTTGGTATGTGGATTTAAATAACTATCCCTGATGCGGATTCTCCAAATTATCCCCTCAATTTCCCTAGTCTACGGGGGGCCGAGTCAAATGGTACTCGGACTTTCTGCGGCCCTGGCTTCCCGAGGTGCTGATGTCACAATTATCACCACAGATTCTAACGGAGATATCGGTCAAATTCCCTTAGATGTCCCCTTAAATCAACCCATCAAACAAAACGGTTATCAGATTATTTATTTCCGCTGTTCTCCGTTTCGTAGATATAAGTTTTCTCTGAGTTTATTGCAGTGGTTGAATGAAAATGCGAAACAATTTGACCTCGCCCACATTCACGCTTTATTCTCGCCAGTAACTACCTTTGCTGCCACAATTGCTAGATATCGCCACTTACCGTATATTATCCGTCCCTGCGGTATGCTTGACCCCGCTGATTTGCAGAAAAAAAAGCGCTTAAAACAGATTTATGCAGCACTTTTAGAACGTCCTAATTTAGCAGGGGCCGCCGCAATTCACTTCACGAGTAAACAAGAAGCTAAAATCTCAGAAAGATTTGGTGTGGGGAGCACAGGCAAGATGCCTGTGCCACGAAATTTGGACTTCACAGGCAAGATGCCTGTGCCACGAGATTTGGTGATTCCATTGGGGGTGACAGCAGGTTTGTTTCCTAAGAGATTGCGGGGGGAATCTCAAGTGCCAATCATCTTATTTATGTCGCGAATTGAACCTAAAAAAGGGCTTGATTTGCTAATTCCAGCATTAGAAAGTATTTTAGAAACGGGCGTAGAGTTTCACTTTATTTTAGCGGGCTCTAGTCCCCAAGATGCTGATTATGAAACAAAAATTAAAGTGCAAATTCAGAATTCAAGCTTAGCAAAATACACAACAATAACTGGCTTTGTGAGCGGTGATTTAAAAGTGGAACTGTTGACAAAAGCAGACTTATTTGTATTGCCTTCTTATTACGAAAACTTTGGCATTGCTGTAGCGGAAGCGATGGCCGCCGGTGTACCTGTCGCCATTTCCGATCGCATACATATTGCCGAAGACATACAGCAAGCAGAGGCTGGTTGGGTGGGGCCTTTGGAAGTAGGGGCGATCGCCAATTCAATCAAATCAGCACTTCTGAATCCACAGGAGCGCCAACGGCGGGGATTGAACGGCAAAAAGTATGCCGAAAAGCATTATAACTGGGAGGCGATCGCCCAGCAAACCATCGATGCTTACCAGCAGATTTTGTCGTCTACTAACTAATGCCACAGCGGTTTACCTTCTGCTTCTTCGCCTGCTGCGACTTCTTGTGCCGCTGCTATCAGAATTTTCAGGCGATATTTTTTCAAGGCTGCTATTGCTTTTAATATTAGTAGAGTCAGAGTTTGAGGCATCGATCGCCGATTTTCTTCTAATTATAATCGGAACATTAGCAGAGCGACCGCAGGGTCTGCCGAAGGAGTCTATGTTCCTTCGATAATCGCAGATAGCAGCCTGTACACTCGGTTCTTGACAATCATTAATAAAGCTTTGTGCTAGTTTGTAATTATTTCCGTCTCCCTGCTTTAAGAAAAGTTCTCCCGCTTGTTGAAAGTCTGCTACTGCTGGCGATTTTGTTCCCAACATACAGCGAATAGCACCTCGTTCCAAATAAGCCAAACCATAATTAGGATTAACGCGAATAGCTTGTTCGTAATCCCCGATCGCCTTTTGCTTGTTTCCCAATTCGTAATTGCTCAACCCCCTTGACAAGAAGACGAGATAGACATTAGATCGAGGAATGGAAAAACTCCCCGACTTAA
>NZ_JAUBPO010000143.1:0-13872 GCF_036700785.1 Microcoleus sp. S28C3
CGTTGCCGTTGGAGTATGGACGTTTGCCGGTCTTTGGGCGAGCGCACTTTTTGACCTGCTTAGTCTAAACTCCAATATTTAAAGGCACAACAGCTTAGTTCGGACATTTTTTGATTTCCAACCGTATAATAAGGGTTTCAAGGCGATTCCGCGATCGAGATACCAACGTAAAATCGAGGGGTTAAGACTATGAAATCAAAACTGTCCGGACTATGGAGCGGATACAAATAAACATAACGTGGGGAGAGGCGGGTTTTGCACCCATAAACTGGCTCTTAGTATACATATTCCGCGCTTTCGGAGTCCTACAATACCCTACAAGATATTAAGTTTTATTTGCGGTTCCCTACTTGTCAAGAGTGGGTAAATCCTGTTTTATTGATTAACTCACCAGTCCAAAAACTGCAAAAAAACGGATCGCATAGGTCTGCTAGGTGTTGCATTGCAATAGCAATCACCTAAAATTTTTAATGCCTTGTTTTTGATGTGTCAACTACTAATTTTTTTTCTGCATTCATCAGCTTTATTTAAATCACTATTTAATCAATAAAAATGCTTTTTCAAGCTTGTTTAATTATTAAGTTGCCATAAGCTGTCCCTCATTTCTCTCTTCCTCTTTCACCGCGAGAGCCTCCCAGGCTCATATCGTTTCCCCGTCTGCCATAACAGGTAATTTATCTGCGGTTGAGATGGGTACCGCTCGGTTTTAGCGAAGATGAGTGTAAAATTATACTGTAAAAAATTCTCGAATCACCCGTAAAAAATGTTGCCAAAGTTTTTGAGCAAAGTGCAAATTTATACTTGTTTTCTAACAGTCTTGGTTTGCGGCGGCTGCCAGCAGCCGCCGTCAAACTTGCAGCAGCGCAACAAACAGGGCATGGCTGTTTCGGCTCACCCTCTGGCGAGCGCTGCGGGGCTGGATCTGCTGCAACAGGGGGGCAATGCAGTGGATGCGGCGGCTGCTACGGCTTTGGCTATTTCGGTGGTGGAGCCTTTTTCGGCGGGTATCGGCGGCGGGGGTTTTTTGCTGCTGCGGCGGGCCGAAACGGGGACTGTGCAAGCGCTGGATTTCCGGGAACGAGCTCCGATAAGGGCTGCGCGGGATATGTACCTCGACAAGCAAGGCAAGGTGCGCCAAAGGGCAAGTCTGGACGGGCATTTGGCGTCGGGAATTCCGGGCACTGTTGCTGGACTTTATACAGTGCAGCGGGAGTATGGTAAGTTGCCTTGGGCTGCGGTGGTGGCGCCAGCGATCGCCCTGGCTGAAAAAGGCTTTCCGGTAAGTTCGCGGTTTACCACGGCTACCCAGCAACGACATGATGCTATCAAAAAAAACCGGGCGGCGCGGGAGGTTTTTACTCGTGGTGGCATTTTATACCAGCCGGGTGAGATTTTGGTGCAGCGGGATTTGGCGCGGACTTTGCGACAGATTGCTGAAAATCCGCAAAGTTTTTATAGCGGGGACATTGCACGGGCGATCGCCGCCGACATGGCTAAAAATGGCGGCATTATCACTCTCGAAGATTTGAAAAACTATACGCCGATTTGGCGAAATCCAGTTTGCGGCAACTTTCGGGCTTACGAAATTTGCGCCATGTCGCCTCCTTCTTCCGGCGGCGTTCATTTGTTGCAAATCTTAAATATTCTGGGAGATACCGATCTCAAGAGGTTGGGGAGGCAAAGTCCAGATACTTTGCACTTGCTGGCGGAGAGCATGAAGATTGCTTATGCTGACCGGGCTGAGTATTTGGGCGACCCGGATTTTGTGAGTGTACCGGTCAAAGCTCTGACTAGCAGCAATTATGCCAAATTGAGACGATCGCAAATCCAAATGTCAAAAGCCAGACCCTCCAGCGAGATAAAAGCTGTTGACGCTGAAACTTTGAACCGTCTCCTGTGGGAGTCTCCGGAAACTACACACCTGACGGTAGTTGACAAAGAGCGCAATGTAGTAAGCTTAACGTTTACGGTGAATGGGGGTTTTGGGGCTGGAGTCGTAGCTGCGGGTACGGGAATTTTGCTCAACAACGAGATGGACGATTTTGCCGCAGCGCCTGGAGTGCCGAATTTGTTTGGTTTGGTGGGCGGGGAGGCAAATTCGATCGCCCCGGGCAAAACTCCTTTATCGAGCATGACGCCGGTCATCGTGACAGAAAATGGCAAATTTCGCCTCGCTGCGGGAGCTCCCGGAGGCAGCACGATTATTACCACGGTGCTGCAAATTGTACTGAACGTATTGGTTTACGACATGAATGTCGGCGATGCTGTGTCTGCACCTCGGGTACACCACCAGTGGCAACCGGATCGCCTGATGGTGGAACGGGGAGGTTTTGAGGCTGCGACGCTTTCGGAGTTGCGGCGGCGGGGACACCTGATTGTGGAAAGCGACGGCTGGGGCAATGCCAATGCGATCGTCCTGACTGGGGATGGTTGGTTGGAAGGGGCTGCCGATCGGCGCGGGGAAGGAGAAGCAAGGGGGTTTTAGTAATCAGTCAGTCGATTAGAGATTTTTGATTTTAGACTTCGGCGAGGCGTCGAGCCGCGCTCAATCGAACGATTTTAGATTTACTCCACAGATGAATCTGCGAGCTTGAACTAGGTCGAAAATTACGATCTCTCCACGACAGGAGTCTGGGGCTTGTATGCGTTTTTGGGCGGAGTCATTAGTCATTAGTCATTTTGGCGATCGCAAACAGTATCAAAACCCGGTTTCTTTGGTTTCCAGTGCATAAGTCCTAAAATTATTAGTCTGTGTACGTCTGTTTTTGTATGCGTATTTTTGCAGTGAGGTTTATGTGCTGACTAACTGCCAGCAATTATCAAAATAATGAAGCACAAAAAGCGTAAATTTACTTAGATGTAAAATTATTGTAAAGGCACTAGACATTGATAGCTAAATAATGTAAAAATTAAGTTAAGCATAAAATCAGGTTTGTATTTTTACGGAAAAACTTATGATAATTACTCACAAAATTGCTGCCTTAACTGCTACGTTAACTACTGCTATGAGCTTGTGGACAGCACCAGCAATGGCATTTTCGGTAGGGGCAACTAATAACATTGAGACTTTGAAAAATAATTTGTTGGGGGCTAATACAGTCGGATTGAGTAATTTCTCTGTTTCAATTATGGGTAATTCGGCTGCTTTTGGTACTTTCACTAATGACCCCTTCGGTTTGACATCAGGTGTTGTTCTCAGCACTGGTAAAGTGGCCGATATACCGGGTCAAAATCGGTACGATAACGACAAGATCGGCAGCGATTTAAGCACGGACTTTGGACCTGAAGGTGAACAGGGGGATGTGACTCAGCTCAACCTCAGCTTTTTTGCTAATAGCACTGTTGAAAAATTGTTCTTTCAATATGTATTTGCTTCTGAGGAGTTTCCTGAGTTCGGCGGTTCTAAATATAATGACAATTTTGAACTGCTGCTGAACGGCACTAATTTGGCCAAATTGAGCGACGGAAAAACAGTTAAAATTAATAATCTTGTTCCAGATCCAAAGCATCGCTCTAAAGATCACCCCGACTATATTGACAACCCAAGTTTGACAGGTATTGCTGCTAACATCGTTAAGCTCGACGGTTTTACTAAAGTTTTAGGTTTTGAGGGTTTGCTCAAGCAAAATCAGACGAATGTTCTCAGTATCCGCATTAAAGATGTGGGCGATGGCAATTTAGATTCTGCTGTATTTATTAAAGGCGGTTCTGTGGGGACGGTTCAACCTGAACCGGTTCCAGAACCGATGACTGTGGGGGGTTTGATGGCCGGAGGTGCTATGCTGGCTGTTGGAAAAAAGTTACGCGCTCGCCGTGCCGGAAGTAATTAATAACGGAAAGAAGAAGGAAGAAAGAAGAAGGTAGAAGGAAAAAAGAGGAAGCGTTTTGGCGGTTGCTGTAATATAAAGCTCTATTAACAGTGTTGGAGGCAGACACGGGCTTTGATGAACCAAAAGACTTCGTTGCAGTCCTTGAAGCGGATAAAAAAACTCGGTTTGTGCGATCGCGAGCTGGTAATATCATCTCAAGTAATTTAACCGCTATGGGTGCGCATTGAGGAATGCAAGTCCTGATAAAATTCAGACGACGAACTTCCTCACTACCAACCAATTTTATTGCAGTTGTTCTAGCGGACATAATATAAGTTTTGATCCAAAATTCGCGACGAAGGGCGGATTTTTGTGTTTTTTTGGTTGCAGCCAATATTTCGGGTAAAACCCGGGCCTACAGCAACTGACTACAAACTAAATCGTTTAGCTGTGAACCGTACCGTCGGGTAAGATTGTACCTGTTAATGTAGTTCGAGTGAGTTTTACCATAACTCGATCGCCGTAACCGATTTTCGCTCCTGTTAAGTCCGCACCGCTCAAGTCTGCACCGCTCAAATCTGCTCCGATTAAGTTGGTTTCTCTCAAGTTGGCATTGATCAAACAAGCCCCTAACAAATTAGCCCTGAACAAGTTTGCTTTGTGCAAATTCGCGCCTGTGAGGTTGACGTTGTGTAGAAAAGCATCGCTTAAGTCGGCTTCACTCAGGTTTGCATTGCTCAAGTTTCTTCCTGAAAAATCCTTTTCTTTTAAGGAAGCTCCTTGGAAGTTGGAACCGCTCAAATCGGGAGCTTGCGGCGCAGCTTGGCGGTAAGACTGAGATGGCTGCGGCGGGGGCGATTGGTAGCGGGACGCATCTGAATAAGGCCCTGAAGGATTTCCAGCATAATTGCCAGCATATTTTCCTGGAGAGGTTTCAGAAGAGTAGTGGGGTTCTTTTGGGTTTGCCGGCGGTGGCTGGGTGTTTTGGTGTTGGGTGTTTGGATACTGAGTATTTCTGTACTGAGTGTTTTGGTACTGAGTGTTTTGTGGCTGAGTGTTTCTGTACTGAGTATTTTGTTGCTGGGTGTTTTGTTGCTGGGTGTTTTTGTGCTGAGTATTTTGTTGCTGGGTGTTTTGTTGCTGGGTGTTTTTGTACTGAGTATTTTGTTGCTGGGTGTTTTGTTGCTGGGTGTTTTTGTATTGAGTATTTTGTTGCTGGGTGTTTTTGTATTGAGTATTTTGTTGCTGAGTGTTTTGTTGCTGGGTGTTTCTGTACTGAGTATTTTGTTGCTGGGTGTTTCTGTGCTGAGTATGTTTTTGCTGAACGTTCTGATTCTGACCTCTTGGTTGAATCGATCGCAATTGTTCGCGAGCTTGATTAATTTCCTTAATCTTTTCTTCAGCTTTCTGTAGTAGTCGGGGATTATCTTTGGGGATGCGATCGGGGTGCCAAATGAACGCTAAATCCTTGTAGGCTTGGCTAATTTCTTCTCTGGAAGCTCCCGGCAACAGTTCCAGCACTTTATAGTATTGGTCGAGGTCGTTCATTGTACCACCTTTCGCTTTAAGAAATTAGGAATTAAAAATTAAGATCAGAGCAAAAACCACTGTCAGTCGATTTGAGATTTGAGACTTCGGCGTGACACGTTCGGCGAGACGTTGGGCGATCGCTCAGTCGAGCCGTCGAGCGCTGAGTCGAACGATTTGAGATTTACTCCACAGATGAATCTGGGAGCTTGAACAAGAGTCTAAAATTTTAGGCTGCTGGCAACTCCTGTTGTTCGCAAGTATCCGTTTTTGGGCGGGGTCAAAGCTTGCTTGTCCGATCGTACATTAGATGAACAATAACTCAGCTAAGCCGCTGCTGGCAAAAAGTCTCGAATTCGCTGCAAGTATGTTGCTGCATCCTCCAGCATCGGAAAGTGAGCCGTATTGGGAATTATAACAAATTCTACTTTTTTGCTGAGGGAGGCCGCTTGCTCTCCCATGATGGCAGGGATAATTTGGTCAAATTCTCCGGCCACAAGCAGTGTGGGAACACTCAGCCGCGCAAATTCTTGGGGCATTTCCTCGGCTGCTCTTTTGCTAACAGCCGTCACCATTGTACCTATAGCAGCTTGCTCGTCTGCCATTAAAAAATCCTTCAGAAACGCCAGACTGACCTCTGTGGGCAGCGAACGGCGCAAAAACCGGGCCATAAATAGCCGATCGGCAAACGGGATCGATGCCAACCAAGATGGCCTAAATTTTACCACATAGCCGCCGAATTTGTGAAAAGTTGTAAAGGCTTTTTCATCGTATTCAAAAATCCCGCTGCAAGTGAGAATTGCTTTTTCTACTTTTTCGGGATAAAGGTTGAGAAATAAAGTAGCAATTGATGCACCTGTAGAGTGAGCATTGAGAAAGACGCGGCTTAAATTCAGAGATTCTAATAATGCAGCTAAGTCGCGGGCGTAGGTTTCGAGTTCGTAGCTGGACTCAGGAGGCTCTTTCGGCAAGGGCGATCGACCAAAACCTCTCATATCGTAGAGCAAACAATCAAAATCATCCGCAATAGCCCGTGCCGTGCTTTCCCAGTAGCGCGCTGATCCCGCCCAGCCGTGCATAAATACCATCACTGGTTTGCCGCTGGGTTGGGCACTGTTATCTGCCGTTATCCACTCGTAATAATGTTCTACACCGCGAATTGAAATGAGAGACATGATCTTGATTTGGGATTTTAGATTTTAGATTTTAGATTTTAACTCATAATTGTTCACTAAATACCCAAATTCCCGACTTCTTTAATAAATCGGGAATCTCAAGACTAGATATCTCAAAAAAGCTGCGTTAATCTGCGTCAACCCGCCCACATATGCGCTCAAAAATTACCAACATAGGAACCAATCATAAATCTTAAGCCGCAGAAGCAGCCAGCCAAAATAAACCATCTACCAAAAGCGTGCTTAACACCGCTCCGCTAAACGCGCGCCAGTGCAGGTGCGTGGCGCGCAAACTCAGCAAACCGACTGTTAGCAACACAGCGATTAAAACTAGAGCGCAACCTATGCCCCAAGGAGTTTCAATTTGACCGATCGCACTTTGAAAAATCGGCATAGCTAATTCCGGTTCCGCGTGCATCACTTGGCGCCAGTAGGGCATCAACCCAGTTAAATAAAAATATAAATCAGTAATGGCAGTACCCAATAGAGAACCTAAATAAAAATAGCTGCCAACTTTCCCCCAAGATTTGCCCAAGCACCAAATAGCAAAAGGCAAGCCAATTGCTTCTATAGGTAGATGTAAAATAGGTTCCCATCTGAACCAGCCCCAATAGATAGAACCTGCCAGCCAGCATCCGGCAAATCCTAATAATAAATCTCCCCAAAGTTGTGTTTTGGGGCGGAAAATGAGGATTAAACTAAGTACGAACCAGGGGATAGTTGATAGCAAACTGATGGTTGGATATAAACGCACTAACGGTGCTTGCACGAATACTGGAATTGAAACTAAAAATGCTGAGGCGCTAAATATTAACCACTGTTTGAGGCTGTTTGTTGTGGCTGAAGTGACAGAATTGTCGAGGCGGGCGATCGTGGCAATAGGTGCGATGGCTGAGGATACTAAATTTAGATTAAACAACTGATTGGACTCCGTATTGTTTCAATAGGTGGACTAAAAATTTTGCTGCGGTTGTGGGTGCGACAGTCTCAATGCCGGCGGCGGTTTGGCTGACGTGCCAGCCTTTTGCCGTTTGGGGATCTCGCCATAAATCCAAATGTTCGATCGGCGGATCTGCATAAAAGCTTTCTCCACCGCTGCCGAGAATTGCCGAACTCCAGTGCGTAAAGCGATCGTGGCTGATTCGGTGGATGGGAAAATTGCCCGCCAGAGGTACTCCCCAACCGTCTAAGGCAAAAAATGCCCCGACTTTGCCGCCGAGTTGCTGCCACATCCAAGCCGCCCCGATCGCCCCGGCTACTCCTGCCGAAAAGCTGACAAATACTAGGCTTTCTCCTGCTAACTCTTGGCTGTACAAAAAGTGCAATATGTCAAAAGCAGAAAAAGGCGGATATTTATGAGCGGGAAAAATCTTGACAGGCTCGACTATTTGCTGGTTTGGGCGATCGGCTGCCAGCCCCCAAAGCCCCGAAAGTCCCGTCAGGAAACAGTCGGTTAGCTTTGGTTCGTGGACTCCGGGGCAAATTACCAGTCTCATAGTTCGTCAAGAAAGTTAATATAGTTCGCAACATAACTTTATCATATGCCTACTATATCATATACTACCCCAGGGGATAGGGTGTTAAAGTTATAATAGAGTCAAGTTTGAAGAATATCCCCCCAAGTTAAAAGCTGGGAACGCTCCAAACCGCATTAATCTGAGGCAAGGTGAGGGAGTCTTAAGAAAACATAAAACTTATCCCCCCAGGCCCCATTCCCTGTCAAGCTTAGCAAAGCCTGATTCTAGTTTTAAGCAGTTCTGTATTTAGATTTAACTTTTCTGGTGGCGTCGAAGCCGACCCCACAAAAGCTTAAAGAAACATGATTGTGAAAATTAGAGGCCTGCCAGCTTAGCTGCCCTACGAATTTCGGGTCAAGGTCAAAAAACCGACTTAGGACTGATGCTCATCAATCCGGTTTCTAGGATAAATAAGAGGTTTGACCGGGAAGTATGGGCACAGAAATCGGGAATCAGCCCCGCGCACGTCAGTCGTGCGATCGCAAACAATGAAAAATCTCCCATTCACCCTTCATCCTGCCTGGATCTCTTAGAATAAATAAAATTGAGGAATACAAAGTGGTTGCTTCTCCAGAAAAAATCGATTTCAAAACATCTGCAGCACCCGCAAGTAACGATCGGGTTGCTGTATTGCTGATGGGTTACGGCGAAGTCGAAAGCTACGACGATTTTGCCAACTACAACGAACAAGCTTTAAATTTGCTGACGGCAAAGTTTGCGCCAGTACCGCTTTGGATTTATCCGCCGCTGGCTAAGATTTTAGCAATCTTTGACTTGCACGAGTGGAGTCACCAACACGGTCAATTCGTTTCGCCGCACAATGCTATTTTTGAACAGCAGCGCGCTGGGATTGAAAAGAATTTACAGGAGAAATGGGGCGATAAAGTAAAAGTGTTTAAAGCTTTTAACTTTTGCGCGCCGTTTTTGCCGGAACAAGTAATCCCTCAAATTCAAGCAGAAGGATTTGACAAAATTCTGATTTATCCGCTGTTGGTAGTTGATTCTGTTTTCACCAGCGGCATTGCAGTCGAACAGGTGAATAAAGCTTTAGCACAAACCTTTGATGGTAAGGAACATTGGGTAAAAGGACAGCGCTACATTCCTTCTTTTTACGATGAACCTGCTTACATCCAGCTAATGGCGGATTTGGTTGAAGAGGAAATTAAGAACGATTTAGCTGTAGCGCATTTGCCTTCTCAGATTGGGATTGTGCTGATGAATCACGGTTGTCCCCACAAAGCGAAGGGCTTTACTTCGGGAATTGTGGAAAGTCAAGCTTTGTACGATCGCGTGCGGGAACGTTTGATGTATCGCTATCCTTTGATTTCGGTAGGTTGGCTGAACCACGACACGCCGCTGATTGAATGGACGCAGCCGGATGCGACGTTGGCTGCGAAGAATTTGATCGATTTGGGTGCAACTGCGATCGTCTTTATGCCGATCGGATTTGCGACAGAAAATCACGAAACTTTGTTAGATGTAGACCACATTATTGAGTCTTTGCAGAAACAGCGTAAAGGAGTTACTTACCGCAAATTGCCTTGCGTTAACGACCATCCAGAGTTTCTGAAAATGGCCGCTGAGTGGGCAAACCCGCAGATTGAAGCGTTGTTGAGTGAAACTGCGGTTGCTGTTAATCCGAGTTTGGCTTCCGCGCACCGCGAGCACAGCCATTCTCATGAAGGGCACGGGCATTCTCATGGGGATCACGGTCATTCTCATGGCGGGCACGGGCATTCTCATGGTGAACACGGGCATTCTCACGGCGGGCACGGGCACAGTCATTAATTAATTGAGTTAAAAAGTCGATAGCCCTTTGCTTTTTTTAGAGAAAGGGCTATTTTTGGGCTTATTTATGGTACTGTAAAACTTAACAATGACAGCCACAATCTTGTTGGGTAAAAAAATGGGAATAATCTCAGTGACGTAATAGATCCCTGGAAATCGCTAATAACCCGCAACTTGGCTTCTTATACAAAAGACAGATTAGAGATTAGAGTATAATAAAAATTATTTTCCCGTACATTCCTGGTTTCATATCAAATCTGCGCTTCATCGGAATAGTAAAGTGGCAACCAAATATAAGCGCAATTTTCAGTTGTTTGACTCAAAGTGAACTGTTAATGATCGTGAGGAGTGCAACCGGAATCGATATAATCTTTCTATTTGGCACTCAATACTTTAAGATTTTGAGCTGCATCGTTTAGTAGTTGAGTACCTACCTTAGTTTGATTAATACCGCTAGCAGTTTGTTTAGCTCCAGAATTGATAGTATTCATTGCTTCAACTACTTGTTGAACGGCTAATGCTTGTTGCATGGCATTGAGAGAAATTTGTTGATTCTTCAAAACGATATCGTTGATAGAAGCGAGAGTCATTTGTTGATTCTTCAAAACGCTATTGTTGATAGCTGTAATGGTCATTTCTTGATTCTTCAAAACGATATTATTGATCGACTGTGTTACCTCTTTAAAAGCTTGGGCTGTATCTTGAGAAAGTTTGATACCTTCTTTGACAGTTTTCGTGCCTTCATCTGTAGCGATGACTGTGGAATTGATCGCGTTCTGGATATCAGTAATGATGGTATTAATTTTCTCGGCAGATTTTTTGCTCTGATCTGCCAGCCGGCGAATTTCATTAGCTACAACTCCAAATCCTTTACCGTGTTCTCCAGCCCGAACAGCTTCGACTGAGGCATTCAAAGCTAACATATTCGTCTGATTAGCTAAATCCGTTACAGTGCCTGTAATGCTGCCAATCTGAGTAGTCTGCTCGCTCAATCGCATAATCTGTGCGGCGATCGTCGCCACTTTTTCTCTCAACTCAGACATTCCTTCTAGAGATTTCTCCACTACCTTATTGCCATCTTCCGCCTGGTTTAAAACTTGACGTGCCCCTGTGGCTCCTTCCTCCGCCTGGTTTAAAACTTGACGTGCGCCTGTGGCTCCTTCCTCCGCTAGGTTTAAAACTTGACGTGCATTATCCAGCGCTGATTCTGCTTGCTCTGCTGATTGGCGCGATGATGCTCCCAATTCATCCATTGTGGAAGTAGTTTCATTCACCGCCGTTGCTTGCTGATTGACGATCCGTTCTTGCTGCTCAACTGTAGCGGCAATTTGGCTGGAAGAACTGACTATCATATTGACAATGCCTTTGAGGGCTTTGTCGATGGGCTTTGCGATCGTAATGCTCAAGAATATTCCCAAAATAATCGCTGTCACCGGACCTAGAATCATACCCACAACAACCCAGAATCCAGTCTGATGTATATCCAGATCGGCTGATTTCTTAGTCTTGTCTGCAATCTCTTGATTGAAGGCTATAACTGATTTAATTGAATCTGTAGCTCTCTTAAATAAAGGCTCCTCTGTACTTGAGCCATAGTCATCCATTTTGGTACGGATTTCCAGTGCTGTTTTAACTGCCGCGATTTCTGGTGAATTTCCCTTACCCTGACTAATTAGCTGAACCTGCCTTTTCCAGGGATTGCGGATGCCAATTTGGTTATAGTCTTGTTCTATATTCAGCAATGTTTCATGGGCTTTCTTCCAAGCATCCCAGTTTTGTTGAAATTCTTTGTAGTTTTTATCTTCCTCTGAGGTATTCGGGATCTTTTCGTATTTTTGAAAGTTTTCGTTGATTTGTTTCCAGGCATTCTGAATTCTAGCTAATGCCTCTTGCCTTTCTGGATTAGTCATTTCTGGATCGAAGAGTAATTGCTCTGATGCCTGAATTTGAGTCTTTCCTTCGTTGATATTCCACAATGCAGTCACGCTTGGCAGGCTATCCTCACCGAGGGTATTGATGTGTACACTTAGCTTGGAAACCCCGCTCCACCCTACCGCAGCAAACACGAAGACGATCAACCCCATTAATATAAAAGCGCTGATTAGTTTTGTTTGTAAGTTCATGTTGCGAAACATAGTTGTTCTCCTGGCTGTGGCTGGCTATAGCTGAATTAAATTATAAGCTTAAGTACAATCATCGTATTAATATCCATAATTTATCTTTACAGATTAGAGATTAGAGGAAAAAAAATATTTTTCCGTACATTCCTGCTCCCATAATCTCTCTATTTAGCACTCAATGCTTTAAGATTTTGAGCCGCACCGTCTAGTAGTTGAGTACCTATCTTAGTTTGATTAATGCCGCTTGCAGTTTGTTTAGCTCCAGAATTGATAGTATTCATTGCTTCAACTACTTGTTGAACGGCCAATGCTTGTTGCATGGCATTGAGGTAAATTTGTTGATTCTTCAAAACGATATTGTTAATAGCTGTTATCGTCATTTCCTGATTTTTCAAAACGATATCATTGATCGACTGTGTTACCTCTTTAAAAGCTTGGGCTGTATCTTGAGAAAGTTTGATACCTTCTTTGACAGTTTTCGTGCCTTCATCTGTAGCAATGACTGTGGAATTGATCGCGTTCTGGATATCAGTAATGATGGTATTAATTTTCTCGGCAGATTTTTTGCTCTGATCTGCGAGCCGGCGAATTTCATTAGCTACAACTCCAAATCCTTTACCGTGTTCTCCAGCCCGAACAGCTTCGACTGAGGCATTCAAAGCTAACATATTCGTCTGATTAGCTAAATCTGTTACAGTGCCTGTAATGCTGCCAATCTGAGTAGTCTGCTCGCTCAATTTCATAATCTGTGCGGCGATCGCCACCACTTTTTCTCTCAACTCAGACATTCCCTCTAGAGATTTCTCCACTACCTTATTGCCATCTTCCGCCTGGTTTAAAACTTGACGTGCGCCTGTGGCTCCTTCCTCCGCTAGGTTTAACACCGCACGGGCATTGTTAGATGCTGATTCTGCTTGCTCTGCTGATTGGCGCGATGATGCTCCCAATTCATCCATTGTGGAAGTAGTTTCATTCACCGCCGTTGCTTGCTGATTGACGATCCGTTCTTGCTGCTCAACTGTAGCGGCAATTTGGCTCGAAGAACTGACTATCATATTGACAATGCCTTTGAGGGCTTTGTCGATGGGCTTGGCGATCGCCACAAAGAATATTCCCAAAATAATCGCTGTCACCGGACCTAGAATCATACCCACAACAACCCAGAATCCAATCTGATTTATATCCCGATCGGCTGATTGCTTAGTCTTGTCTGCAATGTCTTGATTGAAGGCTATAACTGATATAACTGAATTTGTAGCTCTCTTAAATAAAGGCTCCTCTGTACTTGAGCCATAGTCATCCATCTTGGTACGGAGTTCCAGTGCTGTTTTAACTGCCGCGATTTCTGGTGAATTTCTCTTACCCTGACTAATTAGCTGAACCTGCCTTTTCCAGGGATTGCGGATGCCAATTTGGTTATAGTCTTGTTCTATATTCAGCAATTTTTCATGGGCTTTCTTCCAAGCATCCCAATTTTGTTGAAATTCTTTGTAGTTTTTATCTTCCTCTGGGGTATTCGGGATCTTTTCGTATTTTTGAAAGTTTTCGTTGATTTGTTTCCAGGCATTCTGAATTCTAGCTAATGCCTCTTGCCTTTGTGCATTAGTCATTTCTGGATCGAAGAGTAATCGCTCTGATGCCTGAATTTGGGTCTGTCCTTCGTTGATATTCCACAATGCAGTCACACTTGGCAGGCTATCCTCACCGAGGGTATTGATGTGTACACTTAGCCTGGAAACCCCGCTCCACCCTACCCCAGCAAACACGAAGACGAGCAACCCCATCAATATAAAAGCGGTAATTAGCTTTGTTTGTAAGTTCGTGTTGCGAAACATAGTTGTTCTCCTGGCTGTGGCTGGCCAACAGTTCGGACATATTTTGGGAGAGTCAGGCTCTGAGAGAGCCGTATTCTAGGAGTTTTCGGTAGTTTGGATTT
>NZ_JAUBPO010000144.1:0-13719 GCF_036700785.1 Microcoleus sp. S28C3
TCATTTTAACTCCTACTTAGATTTACATCCCTCATTATACACGTTTGAGGATTTACAAATCATTTGCGATCGCTATAGCAATGGGTGTACCAGAAGTATTATCCAGTTTTGCCATCACTCTATTCAAGCTAAATTTTCGTTTTACTTGTCCAAATTTGCCCTTAATTGTATTTCTAATTCTTTCATCTTCCCAGGCTTGTTTCTTTGTTTCTTTGCTCACATTGGTGGGTGGCATTCCTAACGGAGATCCACTAATTCTAATTCCTCTTTCTTTACACCAAGCTCGATTTTCTCTAGTTCGATAAATCCGATCTGCAGGGACTGATTCTGGATAGCATCCTGTGTAACTTTTAAATGCTTCTATTTGCGCTTTTAAGTCTCCCGATTCGTTAAAGTTATCCCAACTCATTCGGTATAAAACTACATATCCTTCAAAGCAACTCGCTGACTGTTTTGCTCCAAATTCTACGGGTTTTCCTGCTTGACTATGACAAGTGGACGGATGTGGGGTTGACTTAAACTTACTATTCTGTCCGATATGCTCTGTTTGTTATTTTCCCATAACCCGAGTTGTTGGGATAGACTTCGGTGAGGACTAGCAAGGTTTTATATTGCTTTTTGCTCCGACTTTTTAGGGTTGCACCGAATTCGATTAGTTATTCAATATTAGAATCGTTTTTTTTGATGTATTACAGTTTTTTTAATAGCTTTTTTCTGTTTATGGCGGGACGGTCGTTTTTTTTTCGCTACTGCTAAGTAGTCTTTTCTGGGTATTATTAGGTAGGTTCTCGGTTTTTTATTGATTTTTAGCTGGAGAGATTTATAGAGAATGTCGATGATTTTTTCGGTATGAAATCGGACTTGGTTTAATAGTCCTAAGTCGGTTAGATAGCTAATATCTGCTGGGACACAGGTCGCATCTATGATTATTTTTTCTTAATTGGGCAACTCATTTTTTTACTCCGAATTCTTTTTTTTCGGGCTATTTTGGGGTGGTTGACCGTATTTTATTTACCATTCTTTCGTTCACTTTATCGATTAGATTTACACTAATTCGTTGCCTAAAGTGAACGGCAGGGTGATGGGTCAAATGGGAGTTCATTACTGTAGGTTGATTGACCAATAAATTATTGCAGATAAGGATTTTCCCGGCTCTGTTCTACTGTTTCTCTATCGCTGATTCCCAATTTTTCTTTGATGATTAATGCCCCCAATGCCATCCTAAATTATTTGGCGGGTGCGCCCATTTCGGTCGGGAAATTTTCAGCATAATCTTCTTCAAATTCCAACCAAAGAATTAGTTTGGCCATTTTGACCCAACGGTTATCTTCTGCCAGCTTGCATCCGTTGGGGAGTTCAAAGTCGAAGAGTTCGGTAGGAACAGACTCAGCTTTTCGGTACACGATCGCAAATGGTGATGCACAGGCTTTAAGCTATTTTACCTGTTTTTTTTGCAATCTTACTACCTTTTTTGGTCGGCAATTCCATACAGCGTATACTTGAACCACTGCTTCAGCAAGCCCGAAGTAAAAAAAGCTATCAAACAATAAGAGGCAAAATTCATATACTTATCCCCCTATTCACCGGATTTCTCACTCCTTGATAATTTACGATCTAAATTTAAAAATATTCTCCGTTCTCTCAAAACGACAACAAATTATCAAAAATTAGGAAAGGCGATAGATTTTGCATTCAGTTAAGTTTTTAACAATATGTTTGGAACTGGTTTGCAAAATGCTGTTATTGTACCTCATCTATCTGATAAACCCTAGATCGGGGTTTGGAATAGGGGCTTACAGTGGCATTCTTTTTGCGGACTGGTATAACTACTCTGGATTCACCTATATTGCAAGTCGTCAAGCGCTGGTGGGAGAGGGCAAATTAGTATTCGGTATAGAAAAATCCACAGGAAGCATCGAAGCGGCTGTCCCGTTTGGCTTGCCAGCAGCAGGGTCGGGCTGGTAAAGTTGGATACGAGCGCGCCCAAGTCGTTTAGCTTGATAGAGCGCTTGGTCGGCTGCTGCAATCAGAATTTCGGCTCCCGATTCAGATGCAGGAACAATACTCGCTACGCCCAGACTGAGAGTGACGTACGGGCTCACCTGAGAACCAGCGTGAGGAAGTTGCAAAGCTGCTATTTTGATCTGTATGTGTTCGGCTACCAGCACGGCGCCTTGAATCGCGGTATTTGGTAAAATAACGGCAAATTCTTCGCCTCCGTAGCGAGCTACTAAATCAGCGGGGCGATTGACTGCATTGCCGATCGCCCCGGCGACTTGCCGCAAACATTCGTCTCCCCCTGGGTGCCCGTAGGTATCGTTGTAACTTTTAAAAGAATCAATATCGCAGAGAATCAGGGACAGAGGCGTTTGTTCCCGCGCTTGTCTGCGCCACTCCATTTCTAAATACTGATCGAACCGGCGGCGGTTTGCTAGCTGCGTGAGTTCGTCTAAAGTTGCCAAGCGCTCTAACTTGAGGTTGGCCGCTTGCAACTGCTGATAAAGTTCTGCTTGCTTGATGGCGATCGCCAACTGAGTAGCCAGAGAAGACAGCAACTCTACTTCCAACTGCATCCACTGCCGGGGACTGCACTGGTGGGCCATCAGCAGCCCCCACAACTCGTCTCCTTGCACTAAAGGCACTACCAAATAAGCTCTCACCGCGAATTGTGCGAGTAAGTCAATTTGATATTGCGGCAAATCGGCGGCCAAGATATCGGCTATCGGTCGGATCGCCCGATGTTGGTACGCTTCGATATAGAACTGGTCAAAACAGAAATTTTCCAGGGTTTCCCCCAACATCGGCTTGCAGTTGGGAGCTACAGATTCCACTGTTACCGCCCCCGTCGCCGGAGCTGCGCAGAGACTGCCGGTACAGCGGTTGAAGCGGACGATCATCACTCGATCTGCCTGAAGGAAGTGGCGCACCTCTGTCACTGTCGTGCTGAGCACTTCGCCCAAATCCAGAGACTGACGGATGTGCTGAGTAATCGTGGCCATCAGCAGTTCTCGTTCGTTCTGCTGCCGCAGCGCCTCTTCTGCCCGCTTGTACTCAGTGATATCTTGAGCGGTGCCGAAAATTTGTTTGGGCCAGCCGTCGGCTGTGCGGGCGAAAACTTGGTCGCGGCAGCGAAACCAGAGCCATTCCCCCGATCGATGTTTGAGCCGATAGTCCAACTCCAAAATCTGCCCGTCTTGCGCCCAGGAAAATTTTTGCTGGTGGGCTTTAAGCCTTGGCAAATCTTCTTGGTACACCAAACTCGAGTATAAAGCAGTTTGCATCTGTAAAATTTCTTGCGGAGTGTAGCCCAGCAATTTAGAAGCTTGACCGTTGACGTAGACGTTGCGCTGTTCGGTCAAATCGTAGATGTAGAGCAAATAAGGCGCCGCGTCAGCAATCTGCTGGATGAAATGCTGGCTCGATCGCAATTCTTCCTCCACCCGCTGGCGCACTTGCACTTCTTCCAAAGCTTGATCCCGCATTGTGCGGTAAGCTTGGATGCGGTGGGTGAGGTCGGTTACGTCTTGAATCACCAGCAGCGCGTAGAACGATGGGGAATTAACACCCGGCCATATTGATGACGAAACTGAGGATGGAGATGCCCTATACAAAGAAGCACTTGTTGGTACTCTGACTCCGACAGTGCCGTCTGGTTGCAACTCAAGAGTCTGGAGAAGCCAGTCTCTAATCTCCTGTTCTTCAATGCCAGCCTCCAGGGTCGGCACAGCAGTCACAGTAGTTTGCTGAATTCGCTGCTGGCCGTCTTGCCAAATTGCCGGAATCAGGTGTTTGTGAATTTGAGAAGAAAAAATTGTTGGCGGGCCGCCTGCAAAAATTTGCTTGAAGCGAGTTGCATACTTTAGCTGACTCAGGTGAGAAAAATGGGTTGTGATGTTTTTTCCCAATATTTGGCTGCGGGGAATTTTTGTCCACTCTTCAAGACAAGTATTCCAAAACAGCACCACAAAATCATCTCGCAGCAAGCAGGCGCCGACTGGTACGCTGTCGAGAACCCCAAACTTTTCCTTAATAGTTTTGCTCTCCTCAATCATAGACCCCCGGCAAGTTGATTGATAGCAGTCAACAAGGTGTCAAAGGAATTGACATTGAAAATAAGAATGATATCTCCTTCAATCTGAAGCCTTTCAATCATGAAACTGGTCTGGGCTAATAAAACAACTGTATCAGTAGCTAAACCCCCAGATCTCAGCAAACTAGCAATAGTCCCTTCACTATAAGTGGGAATGGAGTAGTTCAGGCGCTGCTGAAGTACGTTGCTGATTGCACCCATGACCCCATTAATTACAATATTTCCCACTTCACTCAGCGTACCAATTTTGACTGAATCGAGATCGTGAGTTCCAACTTCTTCTCCTGTGAGCATCGTCACGAGCATGGCAGCGCTGTTGGTGGGAAAGACTAGCTGGGCAATGCCTCCAAAGGAGCCTGTGAATTTTAGCTGGACGGCGGCGATTTGCTCGCCGTTGAGGTGTTGCTCTAACTCTTGTTGCACGTCGGTGGGAGTCAGGATTTGAAGGTGGGGTATTTGCAAGCGGATCGGGGAGTCGATCATGTCGTTCAAGACCCCTGCTGCTTGACCGATACCGATGTTGACGAGTTCCTGCAAAGCATCGAGCTGTCGAGCGCTTAATTTCATTGGGTGCTCTCCTCGCTGGCACTGAGAGCTTTTTTGATCCATCCGATCAGTTCCTCTGAGTTGGGCATTTTGTGAATGACTGCCAGGGCTCCGAGTTCCATGCACTCGGAGTGGGTAGTTGCTTGGATGTCTGCGGTAATTACGATGACTGGAATTTTATATCCTCGATCGCGCATGGCTTGCAGGACTTCCCGACCTTCCATTTCCGGCATCAGCAGGTCTAAGAGCATACAGTTTGGAGTTTTAGTGCCGAGCAGTTCTAGAGCTTCGGGGCCGCTGGATGCTTCCCAAGCCTCGTATCCTTCTGCTCGCAGGATTTTGCAGATTACCCTGCGAGTCAACCACGAATCTTCGACAACGAGAATTGATGTCACTACGTTCTCCTCCTTCTATTGTTTAGGACTGATCGGCGTTGCAGGTATTGCTTTGATCTTCACAGTAATTTAAAGTGCTGGGACGGTGTGCGATCGAGCCTGACTCGGAATTCCTGTTCTTAAAAACTAACGCATTAATGTGTTCGATAGTTTAGTATCTTGGACTATAGGAAGAAAAAACCCGGTTTCAGAATGAAACCAGGTTTGCGGGATCTCTATTGGTCGTAACATCGGCGCTCAGTTATAGATTACCAAACGCTTCCGGAGGGACTCTACTCGCTGTTTGGCAGTGGCATTGTCTGGATCGCAGGCGAGAGCTTGTTCGTAGATTTCCAAGGCTTGAGCTGTTAATTTCTTGCGCTCGTAGGCGTGACCCAGATTGTTGAGAGATGTAACGTAATCGGGCTGCAACTTCAGGGCTTCTTTGTACTGGCGGATCGCGATGTCGTATTGTTCTTGGCCGAAGTGTGCAAAACCGAGGGCGTTGTAAATAACGGCTTGATTTTCTTCGCCTTCTAAGTCTTTGGCTTTCAGGGCTTTTTGAAACAGTACGATCGCCTGGGAATACAGCTTCTTATCTACATATATACTTCCTAATTCGTAGTATTCCTGTGCTGTTCCTTTTTCTACCGTCAGTTTATTTTCTAAGCGTTCTAAAGACATTTCCAGGTTCCGAGTTTTGAGAATCTGGCGCACCACAAACCAGGAACTGCTGCCGAGTATAGCGAGCAGGACTGTCAGGTAAACAATGAGCAAATTACTATCCATGTTTTTCTTAAAATTAGGTAGGTGCTGTGGAAGGTTTTATTTATTTTAAGGCGCTAGCAATGTCTGACATTTGCCTCTGCAACTGTATAAAAAACACGGAAATAGCGATCGATCGGCCCGATCGCGATTTCTGAAAAAGCAAGAATCCAGAAGTAAGAACAAAGAAGGAAAGTTTGTCTCAACCTCCTAGATTTATCAGGAGTTTTCCTTCTCTGGCAGACAGTTAAATCTTTCTTACTTCTGCTTTCTGCATTCTGAAAATAAGGCGAACTTTCAAGCTCCGGCTCGATTGGCCATTTCCACAACTTTACCGAATGTTGCCGGGTCAATAATCGCCATTTGTGCCAGCATTTTGCGGTTGATTTCGATGTTGGCTTTCTTCATGTTGCCGATCAGTCTGCTGTAGCTCGTGCCGTGCTGGCGCGATGCGGCATTGATCCGAGCAATCCACAGGCGGCGGAAATCGCGTTTGCGTTTTTTGCGATCGCGATAACCGTTACGCAGGGCCTGCATCACCCGTTGGTTAGCTGTGCGGAACTGTTTCGACTGTGCGCCTCGGAAACCCTTGGCTAATTTGAGAATTTTTTTGCGGCGCGCTCTGGCGACATTACCGCGTTTTACCCGTGTCATCTTTAATTTCCGTTAAACTTTACAAGTATGGAAGCATTAACCGCACGTTAGCATCGTTGGTCTCGTCGATGACGACCAGCTTAGATAGACGGCTTTTGCGAGCTGAACTTTTGTGCTGTAGCAAGTGGCTTTTGTAAGCTTTGCGGCGCACAATTTTACCGCTGCCGGTCGCTCTAAAGCGCTTTGCGGCTGCTTTGCGAGTTTTGAGTTTTGGCATGAACTGGTGTTATTTGGACACAAGCTTCAACGGTATCACGTTTGTGCTACTTTCTGCAAGGGAGATTTGCGGGTTGGGGGCGGCGCTGCATTTGCTGCCATAGACAGGATGCGCGATCGGCTAATCTTGTGGTTGTTTGCAGTAGTTGACACCGGGTATAAAATTTTATACCGCAGTGGCGGTATAACTAAGGGTTATACCTCTGGGTTATCAGCAGGGTTAATATTTGAAAGCTGCTGGTGAGGCACGATAATTAAATTGAAGATGTAACATTAATTATTGGTTATGGCGCTTAGAGAGTCCCTTCAAAAAATCCTGTTTGAATATCCATTGGTCAGTAACGACAACTTCAAGGGACATTCATTTGCTAGTTATGTCAGAAATGTAGTGCCGAAATCAATAAGTGCTTCGTTAGAATTACCAGAAATCTATAGCATAAAAGCTTCAGCAGGTAATGGCTCTTGGGCTAAAGTTCCTTGGATAGCAATATTTAACAAGCTTGTGACTGAGAGTGTCATGTCGGGGTTTTACTGTGTTTATTTATTTCGCGCTGACTTCTCTGGCGTTTATCTTTCTCTCAATCAAGGAATAGCAGATAAAAGAGATCAGTTCGGACTTGGGGTGTCGAGAGACATTTTAAGGGGTCAAGCAAACCTATTTAAAGATAAGCTTGGTTCTGACAAGCTCAGGGAATTTTCTGATCCTCTCGATCTTAAGCTTGATTCGATTCCAAAGGCAACTACTTCTAGAAGGCTTGGACTTGCTTATGAAGCAGGAAACATAGCCTCGAAGTTTTATTCAAGGGAATCACTTCCTGACGACAAGGAGTTGGTAGGCGATGTTGGGAAAATGCTTGAAATTTACTTCTTTCTGTTTGAGGAGGTTTCTTTGAAGGATGAGGCTGATTCTGATTTGTTGAAAGAGGTTTCTTTGAATGAGGCTGCTGAAAACAATCAAGCAGAAACAGAATGGTTTGAAGATACGACAAAGTATAGACTTCATCGAGTAACAGAACGAAATCAAACGTTATCTATAAAAGTTAAGCAGTTGCAAGGATATGAGTGCAAAGCTTGCGGTTTTGATTTTGAGTCTCGATACGGAGAAATAGGCAGAGGGTACATAGAAGCTCATCACAATGTTCCAATTTCAAACTTAAGTGGGACAAAGATGAAACTAGATCCGCTTAATGATTTTACTGTGCTATGCTCAAATTGCCATAGTATGATTCATCGCATTAAACCAACGCCAACCTTAGAGGAGTTTAGGCAAAACTTGAAGATGTAGTATGAGTAAAGGCGTTTATATCAAAAAAAAATAGGCTAGCCATATTTCACAGCGCCTATCTCAATTAAAATTTTAATGGCTCCCCGCAACGCCGTCTTACCTCAGCTTTTGACCTGGTATTTTACCAGGTGGGTACCGTTGGCTCGGACTTAAAGTTTCTGGGTACAAGCCCAGTTTACTGCTGTCCAAACATCTTGATTCCCGAGAGTTAAGAGTTATAGATCAAAAAAACATTATTGGCAGTCACCAACGTCGCAGTAGAACCTTTATTTAATATATACCAACTAACCAGATTTTGGCAAGCTTCGAGCAATTTAACTTGCATACCAGATAGATTCAACGGTTTGAGCGATCGCAAGCACTGGCGATCGCCCCTGAGCCACCAACTCCGCGTCGAGCACAACTGTAACGTGACCGAGTTTGCGGCCCGGACGCGATACTTTCTTACCATACCAATGTACAAAACCACCGCTAATTTGTGCCAGTTGTTTTCGTTTGGCTAAATAGTCAGACTCAGCCGACTCGTAGCCGAGCAAATTTACCATCACAGCGCCTGCACATTTCAGATCCGAATTGCCTAAAGGCAGTTGACAAACTGCGCGCAAATGCTGTTCAAATTGTGAAGTTTCGCAGGCATCGATGGTAAAATGTCCCGAGTTGTGGGTGCGGGGTGCAATTTCATTGACTAACAGCTTATTATCGGTGGTTAAAAATAATTCAATGCCGAATACGCCGACAGCTTCTAAGCTGTTGAGGAGAGTGCGGGCGATCGCACAAGCTTCTGTTTTCACATTTGAACTAATATCAGCAGGTGCAATCACCAGGTGGCAAACTTGATTTTGCTGTTGAGTTTCGACGATCGGATAAATCGCAATTTCGCCATTTGCCGATCGAGCTGCAATCACAGCCAACTCGCGATCGAATGGCACAAATTCTTCCACTAGCAAAGACTGACCTTGGAGTTTAGCACGAATTGACTCAAAACTCCCTCGATCCTTAACAATAAAAGTACCTTGACCGTCATAACCGTGGCGGCGAACTTTGACGACAAAGGGAAAGTCGATCGATCCAGCATCCGAGTCTCCTTCCATCTGCACGCTGTCAGAAACAGAAATTGCCGGAAAGTCGATCGCCACCGCCTTAAACAATTCGGGGGGCAAATCCGCACTGCAATCCCATTCCCAAAACCTCGGAGTTGGCAAACCCAAACCTTGTAAATAACAGCGTTGAACGTACTTATCCAACAAAGGAGATAGCGACGACAAACTCGGCTGAAATAACACACCTTGCAGTTCTAGCGGCCGCAAACCATCCAAATCCACAAACTCATTTTCAAAAGTAATAACATCGCAGCCAGCAGCCAATTGAGCCGTAGCAAAAACATCATCAACAGCAGCCAAAATAGCATCAGCAGCAACAGAAACTGCCGGGTCAGTAGCATGGGGAGTTTGCACTAACAATTCAATACCCAGTGCCCTAGCAGCATCCCCCATCATCGAAGCTAGCTGGCCGCCGCCGACAACGCCCACCCGCTTAAATTTGGCAGACGAACTCGCAGCGGTTTGATTTGATTTCATGTGAGTAAAATTCCGCAGAGTCAACCTGCCTATTTTATCCCTATTTGTCGCCGGATGAATTACAGTAATTGAAGAGTTAAAAGCCAAAAAATAGTTTTAATTGCATGATTAAATCGAGGCAGTACCCATAATAATTGGGCGACTAAAGTCTTTAATTATTGCACGAACCCAGCCGTTGGGAAACAGCGGTCGAACCCCACCCCTCCAGAAAAGTGCCACATCTAGCAATTGGCGATCGCCAAGCATGGCATAATTGACAGCACTGCAAAAAGCAGATAGACAGGTGCAAACACTGAAAATCAGACATTCAGGGAACAACATTTATAGGTGAGGATACTGTGAAAGTTTTAGTTGTGGGGAACGGAGGTCGCGAACACGCGATCGCAAAAAAACTGCTAGAATCTACGCGGATTAAACAAGTATTCTGCGTACCGGGCAACGGCGGCACAGCTACCACCAAAGGCTGTCAAAATCTGTCGCTCAACATCGACGACTTCCAAGGCATCGAACGCTTTGTGATGGTCAACAACATCGGATTAGTCATCGTCGGCCCCGAATTGCCCCTATCGCTAGGCATCGCCGACTATTTCCAACAGCGAAAAATGATGATTTTCGGCCCCACCAAAGCCGGCGCCCAAATTGAATCCAGCAAATCCTGGGCCAAAGAATTGATGCTCGAAGCAGGCATCCCTACACCCAAAGCCGCCGTATTTACAGACGCAGAAGCAGCCAAAGCATACGTTCTGGAACAAGGAACCCCCATAGTCATCAAAGCAGACGGACTCGCATCAGGCAAAGGAGTAACCGTTGCCACCACCGTCAAAATGGCTCACAGCGCCATCAACACCATTTTCCGAGGCGAATTCGGCACCGACAACATCCGAGTCGTCGTCGAAGAATTCTTAACAGGCCAAGAAGTCTCGATTCTCGCCCTCACCGACGGCATCACAGTGGAACCGTTGCTGCCGGCCCAAGACCACAAAGCTATCGGCGAAGGCGACAAGGGAGCCAACACCGGCGGTATGGGAGCCTACGCCCCAGCGCCCATTGTCACGCCGGAACTCATGGAAAGGATTCAAGAAGAAATTCTCGAACCCACCCTCGCAGCACTGCAAAAACGCAAAATCGACTACCGGGGCGTACTCTACGCAGGTTTAATGATTACGCCCGAAGGAGAACCCACAGTCTTGGAATTCAACTGCCGTTTCGGAGACCCCGAAACTCAAGCGGTTTTGTCGCTGCTGGAAACTCCTTTGGAAGATTTGGTGCTGGCCTGCTGTCAGCAGCGTCTCGGTGAATATTCTATTCGCTGGAAGTCGGGGGCCTCTGTGTGCGTAGTTTTAGCTTCTGGGGGTTATCCTGGAAGTTATCAAAAAGGCAAAGTTATTACAGGTATCGAGGAAGCTGAAGCCCAAGGAGCAGAAGTGTTTCACGCCGGCACCCAGTTGAAGCACCAGCAGTTGGTGAGCGACGGCGGCCGGGTTTTGGGCGTCACTGCGGCGGGAGAAACTTTGGAACAAGCTATCTCCAAAGCTTATGCAGCAGTTGATTGCATCCAATTTGAAGGGGTCTACTGCCGTCGGGACATCGGTCGCCGAGCTCTGGACGATAAAAATTAGGAATTCCGGCATCGACCGCCATCCGAAAGCCAAGCAATCTCAATGTAGAAATGTAACAATGAAGTTTGGTATCTTTGCGGTGGCGGTAGCGGACAAGTCGCAGCATAAAATTCGATCGGGAACCAACGGAATTGATCTTGCTTTTAATATTGAACTGGTGAACTGGTGAAATGCTGGCCATACTAAACAAAATCGGAGAAATTATTGCCCGCTGGTGGTCGGATTTTACCCTCCAGACCCGCCTGATGGCCGGTGCTACCCTCGTAGTGTCGTTAATTATGAGCGGCCTGACATTCTGGGCCGTGAATACTATCCAGCAAGACGCCCGACTTAACGATACTCGCTACGGCCGCGACCTCGGCCTGCTATTGGCGGCAAATGTGGCGCCGCTGATTGCCAAAAACGATCGCTCCGAAGTCGCCCGCTTTTCCCGCCAATTTTACAGCAGCACTTCCAGCGTCCGCTATATGCTTTACGCCGACGAAGCGGGAGATATTTTCCTGGGGATTCCTTTTTCGGAATCGGAGGTGGAAACTTCTCTGACCCTGCGCCGCCAGATTAAACTCCCGGATAATTTTATTGCCGATATTGAGGCGAGAAATTTAACTTCTTTGCCTTTGGTGCGGCAGCATTTGACGCCAGATGGAGAAGTTACCGATGTATTTGTGCCGTTAATTCATGAAGACAAATATTTGGGAGTTTTGGCGATCGGCATTAACCCAAATCCCGCAGCAGTTATCTCTTCAAACCTGACTAGGGATGTCACTTTGGCAGTATTCGTCACAATTTGGGTGATGGTAATTTTGGGGGCGGTATTTAATGCTCTGACAATTACTCAGCCGATCAAACAATTAGTCTTTGGGGTCAAAAACATCGCCAGTGGGGATTTTAAGCAGCGAGTTGACCTGCCTTTAGGGGGAGAATTAGGCGAGTTAATCGGCAGTTTTAACGAGATGGCCGAGAAACTCGAAAGTTATGAAGAACAAAATATTGAAGAGTTGACAGCGGAAAAAGCTAAGTTAGAAACTTTGGTTTCAACTATTGCTGACGGGGCGCTTTTATTAGACGCAAATTTGCAGGTGATTTTAGTTAATCCGACGGGGATGCGGATTTTTGGATGGGAAGGTAAAAATGCGCTTCAAGTTAATGTTCTGAACATTTTACCTGCAGAAGTGCAGCAGGAGTTGGCCAGACCATTACACCAAATAGTGGCGGGCGAGCGCGAAGGCGGCGAATTTCGCATCTCGATGAGCGAACCAGTCAATCGTACAATTCGGATTGTTTTAACTACTGTCATTCTGCACAAAGCGCCGGGTGCCGAACCGCTGTGCAAAAGCTGCGTCCGCCACGAGGAAGATACCTGTACCGAGTCGCAACGCCCGTTAGCTGTAGAGTGTACTTTCTACGAGCAAACTTCCAAGCATCAAGGTTCTGGACATTACCGGGAAAGTCTCAAAGGCATTGCAATGACAGTGCAGGACATTACTCGGGAAGTAGAACTCAATGAGGCTAAAAGCAATTTTATCAGCAATGTTTCTCACGAATTGAGAACACCTTTATTTAATATCAAATCTTTTATCGAGACTCTCCACGAGTACGGAGAAGACCTTCTAGAAAGCGAGCGCAGGGAATTCCTAGAAATTGCCAATCGAGAAACCGATCGACTAACTCGTTTAGTTAACGACGTGTTAGATTTGTCGCGGCTCGAATCCTGCCGAGTTTATCACTTGGATGCTGTTGACCTCCCGCAAGCTGTGGAACAAACCCTGCGGACTTATCAGTTGAATGCTAAGGATAAAGGCATCGAACTAGAGCAACAAGTTGACCCGTGTTTGCCGCCTGCTTTAGGTCATTACGATTTGCTGCTGCAAGTATTTGCAAATTTAGTAGGAAATGCCTTAAAATTTACGCAATCCGGCGGCAAGGTGGCAATTCGAGCGTATTTGCTAGAGTCGGAGGCAACCACCCACAAAGGCGACCAATCCGGCAACCACAAGTTGTCACCAAATGCCGGACATTTTCCGGTAGTGCGGATCGAAATTTCTGATACTGGAATTGGCATAGATCCCGAAGACCAACAAGCAATTTTCGATCGCTTTTTCCGGGTAGAAAACCGAGTACACACTTTAGAAGGAACGGGATTAGGTCTTTCTATTGTCAGAAACATTATTGACAAGCACCACACTAAAATTAATTTAGTTAGCGAAGTTAATGTGGGTACGACTTTCTGGTTCGACTTGGCAGTTTATCAGCCGAAACAAACAGTAGAGATGGAAAATTCAATGCCCGTGGAAGCAGCGGTGGAAAGTGAAACAATTGCGAGTCATGTTAAGTAAACACGACTTCGGCATAGCCTTATACATATAGCGTGTTTTAGGGGAAATGCCCGGTGGTTGCCCCTCTTCATAGGATAGTTGCCTAAGTTCTGGTAATTTAGCCCAATTCAACGTCAAATTCGATGGCTATTATAACCCAGACTTTTTACAGCGTCTAGGTTCTGGGTGTTCTGTTTTTTTACTGGAGTTTAGACTAAAAAACGATCGCATCTAAAAGTACCTGCCTTTCAACACCGGGCAAGTTATTGCTCAACAAT
>NZ_JAUBPO010000145.1:0-13679 GCF_036700785.1 Microcoleus sp. S28C3
TGAAGTTTGTTCGCCATATTGGATTTCCTCTACTTTTACCCTAGATTTTAGTGTACCTTCATAGTGAATTGGTATAAGTACAAATAAGGTCTAAAAATATTTCGTGCAACACCAAGCTATCAAAGTTAGAATCTATCCAACGCAAAACCAAGAAGCAAGAAGAAACATCTGGGTTAGCTAATTGCTACAGTCAGGTATTGCAGGCTAATACTCTCAAATTAGTTACAGCCGAAAAGCACAGTTGATTTAACGAGCGCCTTTTTGTTGACGTAATCTGGCGGCGGATCTTGCTGCAAATTTACCGTTCTTCCTGCCACTCGCGGTTGGTTCGGGATGTAATAAGCATTGTCGGGTTCTGCGCCCCGATCCCAATCTTCCCGAGCGAGTGTTGTAGAGCCCATAGTTTTGATTTTTAAATCGAACTCAGCGACTAAGAAATAAATAAAACGTCCGATCGGTTCTCGGTAAAATTCATGTTCTTCTGAAGGCCTCGTAATTTCTAAACTGCCGCGATCGTAGGTAAAAGGGGCAGAGTGACTCTCGCCAATTGCTCGGACAATTTGCTGATAGGCTTGCCAATTCAAGTTATGGAAAATTACCCGTTTTTCGCCGATCGCTCGGGGTGAATTTAATAATAGAGGAGTAGTCACCATATTCAACACAGTTGACAGTTGACAGTTGACTCTTAGACTATAAATTTTCTGTGTAAGTCCTGTAATTAACACAGGACTTACAGACGGCATCTATGCAAATCGAAAATCAATAATCGACAATGGTATTACTCCCACTCGATCGTTCCCGGTGGCTTAGAAGTAATATCGTAAACCACCCGGTTCACCCCCTTAACCTCATTCACAATCCGATTCGAGATCAGTTCCAACAAATCGTAAGGAACCCGCGCCCAATCAGCCGTCATCCCGTCTTCGCTCTTAATAAATCGCAGAACTATCGGGTAAGCATAAGTGCGCTGATCGCCCATCACCCCTACACTGCGAATCGGTAGCAAAACTGCAAAAGCTTGCCAAAGTTCACCGTACAATCCGTGCCGGTTAATTTCTTGGCGAACAATGAAGTCAGCATCTCGCAAAATATTTAGTCTCTCTGCGGTAACTTCTCCTATAATCCGAATCGCCAATCCCGGGCCGGGGAAAGGTTGTCTGTTCACAATTTCTTCCGGTAGCCCGATCGACCGGCCGACTTTTCGCACTTCATCCTTAAACAGTTTTCGCAGCGGTTCAATCAGCTTAAATCGCAAATCTTTTGGCAAACCGCCGACGTTGTGGTGGCTTTTAATTTTAACAGCAACTCGCTCGCCGCTTTTCGGGTCTGCATTAGTGTCAGCCGACTCAATCACATCAGGATAAAGAGTACCTTGAGCGAGGTAGTCGAAGGGGCCTAGACGCTTGGATTCTTCTTCAAATACGTTGATAAATTCGTGACCGATCCGCTTGCGTTTTACCTCCGGATCTGTAATCCCTTCAAGTTGAGCTAAAAAGCGTTCGCGAGCATTAACATACTCAACGTCAATGTGGAATTGCTCTTTAAATAATTTTACCAACCGTTCAGGTTCATACTTCCGCATAAACCCTTGATCGATAAACATACAGGTAAGTTGGTCGCCGATCGCCTTGTGCAGCAAGAAAGCCAAAGTAGAAGAATCTACACCGCCGGATAAAGCCAGCAAAACTCGTTTATCCCCCACTTGCGCGCGAATTTCGCGAATCGATTGCTCCACAAAAGTAGCAGTCGTCCAAGTCGGTTCGCACTCGCAAATGTGGTAAACAAAATTGCGAATTAAAGCTATTCCCCCGATCGAGTGAACCACTTCTGGATGGAACTGAACGCCGTACAAATTTTTCTCGTGGTTAGCAACAGCAGCAGACGGAGTATTGTCCGTGTGAGCGAGGATCTCAAAACCCGACGGCAACTCGGAACAGGAGTCTCCGTGGCTCATCCACATCGTGCTGCCTTCTTCGACATTTGTCAGCAAATCCGTAGGATCGTCAATAAATAGCGATGCCTTGCCGTATTCGGCTAACTTAGCCCGCTCAACCGTTCCTCCTAGCTGCTTTACCATCAACTGCATCCCGTAACACACTCCCAACACCGGTATTCCCAAATTCCAAATTTCTGGGTCGCATTGGGGAGCTCTTTCATCGTATACAGAACTCGGGCCTCCTGACAGAATAATTCCTTTAGGATTGATAGCTTTTAACTGTTCTGCCGTAGTGCGGTAAGAAATAACTTCTGAATATACTTGAGTTTCGCGAATGCGGCGAGCAATCAGTTCGGAATATTGCGAACCGAAGTCGAGAATCACGATCGTCTGGCGATCTATCTGCTCCAGAAAAGAGTTTGTTAGGACTGATTCAGTTTCTATTTGAGTAGTCACGGTTATTGCGTAATTGCTAATTGTTAATTGGATCGAAAGTAGCGGAGGTATCTGTCGCCGTCTCATTGCAAGACTGAGGAAGGCGAGCAACCATTAGTCGCTAGGAATAAATCTTATTTATACTAGATTGCTGTCAGCGATGTTAGTCGATTAATAGAGTCGAGGGCAAGCATAGATTTAGTTCGATCCTTACCCTAATTAATTGAACTCTTGCGTCAAAAATTGCTTCCCGAAGCAACCTAGTATAATTAAGGTCTAGGGACTAAGAATTATTAATTGTTAAATATTATCCCTGACCGATGTTTTAAACATAATTCAGGGATATTCACACTACATTAACAAATTTGGGTCAGAAATGTATCTCCTATGTCACTTTTAACAATAATTTTGCGATCGCGCCCGAACATCACCGATCCCACGGGGATGCGCAAGTTAGTGTGAGTAAAAATGCAATCCGATGAGCGCAAGTCTATTTGTCGGGCGATGTCGCCGTAAATTCGATCGACCCAATTGCTGCCAGTTTGAGCGTCCAAAGCCCGCAATTGCCCGAGAGCATCTTCCGCCGTCGCTGCGGCAAAAATTGCGGAACACGCATCAGCGGGCATTCCAGCTTTAGCACAGTAAGCTGTGAGAATTTCCCTGCGCCCGTCAGCGAGGTGGTGGTGAGTGTGAAAAATTCCCGCCGCCAATTTCATCAGTTTCCCGTGATAGCCAAACAGCAAAATTGACTGCACGCCCTGACATCCTGCTTCTACAAGCAGCGGGCCCAGCCAGTTAGCGGTTTTGACGAGCCGATCGGGATTGATCTCCAGTTGTCGCGCCAAATCCAAGCCGTTTTCGCCGATGCAGAATACTAAAGTGTCAAACAGTTCGGCTTTTTGTTGCAGTTGTTCGCGGTAAACTTCCAACTGTCCCGGGGCGCTCAGGGGTTGAGAAATGCCAGTTGTACCCAGCAGCGAAAGTCCTTCTACCACGCCGAAAGCTTCGTTAGAAGTGCGGATGGCTAGTTGGCGCCCTGACGGCAGAATCAGGGTGACAGTAATTTTTTCGGACGGTGCGAGTTCTCGGCTCAGATTCGATCGCAGCAGCCGCATCGCGTAATCATAGATTGCCGCTCCTCCACCTGCTTTGTGATGTCCAATTCCCTCGCCGCCAACAATCTGTATTTGTTCCCCCTCTTCCCCTCTCCCCAATTCCACCATTGCCCAAACGGGGGTATTCCGAGTCAGATCGAGATTGTCCCCCGGATCGGATCGAGTCACGCCCAAAGCGGTACCAGTTTTGAGTACAGATGCCTGCTCGATCGGAATTGCTGCGGTTATTGGCGGTTCCAGTAAATTTACTGATACACTATCTAGAGACTTAATACCATCACGCAAGCACCGCAAAGCTGCAAGTGCAGCCGCACAGGCAAATACTGGCAGTGTATACCCGGATAAAGGTTGAGTTTTGGTCACGCTCAAATTCAGGAATCCGTAAATTTGCCGGCGATCGACATCACGCCTTCACAGTGATACCCCTCAAACATTTAAGTTTGATTCTAGGGTTTGCTATTATCATCAGTTAGCGTAAATTTTGTCAAGTCATTATTTTGTCCTGCCAGTTGCCGATCGCACCCACACTTTTCTTGAGGTGCGTTAGGGGAACCCTCGTAGAGGATCGCCAACAACCGACTCCGAAGCCTTACGGGCACGTGCGGGTGATTTCCCTAAAAAACCAGGCATCTCGATCGCGAGCGCTGGGACTGACCAACTGATTCCAGGAATTAAGTACAATTACTGTAAACAGGTTCAAAAAAAAGATGGTTACAGCTATCTTGCACAGACGTTGCACCCTTTTTCCTCGCATCTACCCCGTCCTGAGTACAGGTATGGTGAGGGGTTCGCAGGAGGAGGAAAGATGAAGACCGCCACTACCTTCACGGCGTCAGTTGTTTCGGATTCAACCGCTCAACTAGATCCAGAAACCACCGCATCCAACACCATTGTTTTGCAACCCAAGGGCTGCCTCGGCGGCATCGCTGTCCTAGATTTCCAAACCAATTTGGAGCAAGCCTTAGAAACGGCTGCCCTTGGAGTTGTCGTGGATATGCAGCAAGTGGATGCTGTCGCCCCAGAGGCAATTGCCGCCCTGGCCCGAGGGCTGGAGTTAGCAGCTATACTCGGCAAGTCGATCGTCTTACATTCTATAGATTTAGCTAGCCGTAAAGGTTTGAGAGCCGAGTGGAGGATCTCGCGCGAAATTTGCTTTGGCCCTTGGGGGGACTTGTTTGAGGTGGAATTCGAGCAATTTTTGTCAGGCGAAATGCTGCGATCGCTTCCTTGTTAAGCCCTAACACCTAATTTTGTACAATTAGCAAATTTATATCTCCCAAGCGGTTGATGTCTCAGCGATCGCTTGCCCTCTATATTAATAACCATTACCCGGAAGTGCCAGTCTAGCTTTCAAGCTAACATCTTGAAGGCGGGGCTGGTTTTATCTTAATAGGCTAGCTCAGCAATTCCTAGCAGAAATTTTAAATTTTTTTGACACCTGCGCATGAAAAATAATTTAATGGCCGGCCAGCCTCAAACCCTTGCCAAACCAAGATTTTGCAATTAATTCTTTAATCTGCGATCTAAAATATAAAATTCTATGACTTATGGTTGAACCAGTTGCAGAGTTAAATCAACCTCTATCTTTCCAGACTCCAGAAATACTAGATAATCAAATATCTCAGCTCGTTCTACCTCCAAAAACAGCTCTCAAAATTTCTAAACAAGACATTCGCTCGACTCTCAAAGCCTCAATTCTGGACGGCGTTTTTGCCAGTGTCTTCGAGTCGGCGACCGTCGGCGTGCTGCTGAGCAACTTCTTGCTGCAACTCGGTGCCAGCAGCGTGGAAATAGGTATATTCTGTGCTATTCCGATGGTGGTAAATCTCCTGCAACCATTAGGAGCATACATCGCAGACCGCACAACCAGTCGCTACTGCTACAACCTAGGGATATTCGGCGTGTCTCGGCTGCTGTGGCTGGTGCTGGCGGTGGCAATTGTTTGGGGCTCCCAGCACGCCGACTCCCACCAACTGCTGCTGTGGACGCTGGCAACCGTCCTAGCAGCTAGCGTGCTAGGAGCTTTTGCCAGTGCTAACTGGTTTAGTTGGCTTGCCGCCGTCGTTCCTCAACGTTTGCGGGGACGCTATTTTGGCTTTCGCAACAGTGCTACGAGCTTGATTAGTTTGCTGGGAGTGCCGCTCATGGGATTGTCCGTGTCAGCTTGGGGCGCCGATCCAATTTTGGGCTACGGTGTTGTTTTATTGGTGGGTGTTTTGGCGGGAATGATTAGTTTGGGGTGTCAATTCTTCATGGTTGATGTGAATCCGCAGGTATACAAAAAATATGCACAGAGCGATCGACTTACAGAGAAAAAAGAAAAGCAAATAACAGATTTTGTGCCTTCTGTGTTCAAAGATTCTAATTTCTTAATGTTTATTCTTTACTTCAGCATCTGGACATTTGCAGTTAATCTCAGCGCGCCTTTTTTTAATATCTACCTGCTGAAAGAATTAAGCTTGGATGTAAGTTTGGTAACGATTTACACCAGCTTGAGTTCGGGGGCAAATCTGCTGCTGCTGATGTTTTGGGGCAAGTTGGCAGATCGCTTGGGAAATCGCCCGCTGCTAATTGCGGTGGGGCTGGTGGTGGCGATAACGCCTTTGCTGTGGTTGGGTACGGGCAATTACCCATTTGCGGTTTGGGTGTGGCTGCCGCTGCTGCACTTGCTGGGGGGAACGACTTTAGGGGCGATCGGCTTGTGCACTAACAATATTCAAATGGAGATAGCGTCGATCGAGCAACCTTCGACTTATTTTGCGATCGCCGCAGCAGTTTCGGGATTGGCTGGGGCTTTGGGAACTACTGCCGGCGGGTTTGTTGCCGAACTTCCCGGCATGAGTTTGGGAGCACTCTTTGCCCTCTCGGCTGCTGTGCGGCTGATTGGCCTTCTGCCTTTGGTTTTGGTGCGAGAACCCCGCAGCCAGTCGCTGCGGTCGATCGTTCCTACTTTTGGACGCTTCAAATTAAACCGGGGCTAGAAAATTTTCGCACAAATTTATCGATCGAGAAACCAGAAAAGCCCACAGATTGTTAAAAACTTCAAGCACATCGCAGAAAATCTGAGAGTCGCTGCAACAAATTTTAATTCTAAACATAGTCCAAACCTGCTATGCGTGTGACCAATACGTCACCATTATCTTGCAGATAACTGACAACTCGATCGGATATAGCTGTTCTCAAAACTGACCAGGCAGAGCGTAAATGTGTTTAAATGTTTTTTAGCTATGGCATCAGATAGTTACTCCTGTTAGGAGAATCAAGCATTTTCCCAGAACCAAAGCTACTATTTCACGCTCTAAATTTTTTACGTTTTAAGAGAATCGAGCCTTTTCCCAGAACCAAAGCTACTATTTCACGCTGTAAAGATTTTGATTTAAGAAATATAAATAAAATTAACATTTTAATACAGCCAACTAGACTATAGGGTGTTTTGGGACTAATATCCTGAGAATCGAAATAGCTAAAGATTGCCCAGCCACATAACAATTTCAAGCCAAAAATTAGCAGGGAGCGCCTGACGCGACAGAAAAACGCGAATTGGCAACTCTCTTGTAACCGATTACCAATGACAGCTCGCTATCAAATTTCCGATTCAAAGAGAGAATGTAAATATGAAACGTCTGATCGTTTGCTGTGATGGAACTTGGAACAAACTAGATACTGAGTGCCCAACTAATGTGCTTAAGCTTGCCCAGGCAGTGACACGAACAGCCAGTGACGGGGTTCCGCAGATCGTGTTTTATGACGAGGGAATTGGAGTCGACAGTAACAAGATTGTGGGCGGAGTCACTGGGCTGGGAATCGATAAAAATATACAAGATGCCTATCGTTTTCTTTCTCTCAACTACGATCGCGGTGACGAAATCTATCTATTCGGGTTCAGTCGCGGTGCTTACACAGTCAGGAGTCTAGCGGGGATGATCTATTGCTCCGGTCTCCTATCCCGCCGTTATATTACCAAGGCATCACAAGCTTACGAGCTTTACCGTGACCGAGGCGTTAAACCAAATGATGACCAAGCAAAGCGTTTCCGCAAAGATTACGGTAAAGATAACGGCGATAGCGTCCCGATTACCTTGCTTGGTTGTTTCGACACCGTTGGAGCCCTTGGTATTCCTCTGGTACCCGTCTTGAAGAAGTATGAAGAACCGCTCAAAAAAAGGTACAAATTCCACGACACCACTTTAAATAAGGATATTGAGAATGCGTTGCACGCCGTTGCGATCGACGAAGTTCGCGCAATCTTTGATGTTACCTTGATGAAGAAAAATCCTGATGCCCCGAAGCAGAAGCTTCGTCAAGTTTGGTTTCCAGGCGAGCATGGCTGCATCGGCGGTGGTACGCCAGCATACCGCGGGTTATCAGATACTGTCTTGAAGTGGATGTTGGATCAACTCAGTGACCTTGAATTGAAGCTTGAATTCGAGCCAGAGGCCATTAAGGATATCCAGCCTAATTATAAGGCTCCATTTCAAAACAATCCTGGGTTCTTCAAATTGGCAGGAATCAAGTGGCGCGAGGTGGGGGATACCATTGACGATCTTCATGAAAGTGCGATCGAGCGTTTTCAAAGCGTAGACATCCCGTACCACCCCAAGAATCTAGAACCGCTTTTATCTAATAAACCCTTAAAACTAATTGCAGAGCATAAAGAAGACTCGATCGAGATCCCGGAATTGAGGCTTGGTAATCAATCGAATCTACAAGAACCAAAAGGAAAAACCATATCCAATCTACAACAACCCAAACGAGAAACAATAATGCCTTCAAAAAGAGACACCTCAAGAGACGGGCAGAAAAACAAAATCGAGACTTTGCTTTTAACCAACTTCAAGCCGCTTTGGAACTTCATTCAAAGCAACGAGGGGCTTAGCAAAAAAGTGAACAAAACCCTGATTAACAATGCCGTCATAAAAATTCCCACTCGCCCCTATCCGTTTAGTACAATGTCTCCCTACAGCTCTTGGGAGTCATTAAACGATCGCACTTATTCGGGACTTCATCTACCGCCTACTGATTGGAAGCCTTTAACAAATAAAAACTACATAGGGGTTAATTTAAGCCCGACCGAGAATTTTGAAAAGAATCTCCCGCCTATTAAGGATTTGGAGGTATTGTACCGCAAAAAAGGAGGAAAGACGAAATATTCTGCCAAATCCTCTCTTATGTTCCCCTATTTCGTGCAATGGTTTACCGACAGTTTCCTGCGAACAGATCGACTGGATCACCGCAAAAATAGCTCCAACCACCACATCGATCTGTGTAACGTCTATGGGTTGAACGCAAATATTACTAAGCTGCTGAGATCTCATCAAGGAGGCAAGCTAAAAAGCCAAATTCTCAATGGCGAAGAATATCCTCCTTTTTACTATGATGAGAACGGACAGCCTAAGGAAGAATTTAAAGGAATTCCCCATCAAATAGTCGGTGAATACGATGAAAAGAAATCGGATAAACTACCTCCTGAAAAGAGAAAAAAATTATTTGCAATGGGGATAGAGTTAGAGCGGGTCAATGTGCAAATTGGCTATGTAATGCTCAACGTTCTTAGCTTAAGAGAACATAATCGCGTGTGCGACCTCTTGGCAAAGAATTATCCAACTTGGGATGACGAACGTCTTTTCCAAACCGCCAGAAATATCGTGATGGCAGAGTTTCTGAAAATTGTGCTTGAGGATTATATCAACCACATTACTCCCTATCACTTCCAATTCTTCGTCGATCCCCCAGCATTTATTGATGAAAAATGGTATCGCACCAATTGGATGTCAGTAGAATTTACTTTAGTTTATCGTTGGCATAGTATGCTGCCCGATAAGCTAATTCATGACGGGAAAGAAATGTCTATGCCCGAGTCGATGTGGAACAATGATATGATCATTAACAAGGGTTTGGGAGCTATATTTGAAGAAACTTGTTCCCAACCAGCAGCGCAATTGGGTTTATTCAATACGCCTGATTTCCTAATTCCAACCGAGACCGCCAGTATTCGTGCAGGTCGTGCAGCCAAATTAAGAACCTACAACGATTACCGCGAACTCTGCAAGTATCCACGGGTGACCGATTTCAATCAAATTAGTGGCGATGAAGATGTCCAAAAAGAATTGAAACGATTGTACGGTCACGTAGACAACATTGAGTTGTATGTGGGACTCTACGCAGAAGATTTGCGGCAAAATTCAGCCTTACCTCCTTTAGTCGGACGACTGATAGGAATTGATGCCTTTTCTCAAGCTTTCACCAATCCTCTATTAGCCGAAAATGTCTTCAATCCAGAAACTTTTTCACCTGTAGGTTGGGAAGAGATTATGAATACCAAGACCCTCTCCCAGGTGCTGAACCGTAATGTTCCTCGCGGTAAAGAGTACAAAGTTTCTTTTTATAATGAGAGTGGGAAACCATCTAAATGATCTGACAGAACACGAGGAGAGTGGGTTTACAAATTGTAAAGTGTACGCCTTTCTTTCAAATGTATAACTCTAGTTCAAAAAGAGCCGACAGTCCCAGTGGTGAGTTGTTCGCGGTTTAGAGGATTACGCAATGAACCGCGAACAACTTAAATCTGAGAAACCTCGACATCCCGTTAAAAATCAGGTAAATTAGAACGGGAAAATGCCAACTATTATCGCCACAATCAGCTTTGCAAAGGTTTTTTATGAGCAAGAAGCTATTTACCGAATATCCCGAACAGGACGAACGCAAATACTACGATCTTTTGGTTGAGCAGGCCAAGCTTCGCATGGATAATCTGTACGGGGATAAGGAGCGGGCGCTGCGAGATACTCACGCCAAAACTCATGCGTGCGTTAAAGGAACTCTGGAAATTTTTGACTTCGATCAGCAAGCGATTAAACAGGAATTGGGAAAACGCGCTTCGTTAACTTCTTCGCAACTCAATGCTATTTCCCTTAAGCAAGGTTTGCTAGCAAAACCCAAAGAATATCCTGTTTGGTTGCGATTTGCTAACGGGGCTACCAAAGTATACCCTGATTACCAAAAAGATTCGCGCTCAATATCAGTGAAAGTGATGGGGGTGGAAGGGGAACGACTCCCGCAAAGCCACGAGTCAAAAACCCAGGACATCATTGTTCACAATTCAGAGATATTTGTGAGCCAAACCATCAAAGACTACTACGGCTTTTTTTCTTCTCTGGTTGAATCACCAGAGGCATTGAAGAAGTGGCTAATACGACATCCCAGACACTTTCTAGCGGTCTCGACGCTTACGGGTAGCCGGACTCCGAAGAGTTTGCTAACAGCCAAATATTGGAGCGGTTCACCCTCTGCTTTGGGTCTCAATCCCGATTTCGATCCCTCGCAACCTGGTGTAGTTCCTGTCGAATATCCGGCTGTAATTAAGTATGGGTTTACTCCGGTTTCATGCAAACCACCGCACGAGATAATTCCAGAACAATCTCGACCGGGAATTCCTAAAATTCCCTTTGTCGATCGCGCTAAAGCCTTGGGTTTAGATCCCAATAAACCAGACAATTATTATCGGAACGATCTAATTCAAGCCTTGGCGAAACCTGATGCCCAATACTGGTGGGATTTTGGCATCCAGTTCCAAACCAGCCTAAAAATGCCGATCGACGATGGCATCAATGTCTGGAAGGAACAGGAATCACCTTTTTTGAGAGTAGGTCGTCTCACCGTCAAGCATCAGATTATTGATTATGAAAAACAATCTGATTTCAACGAAAACCTGAGATATTCTCCCTGGAACGGCTTAGCAGTTCATCGTCCAGTAGGTGCGATCAATCGGATACGCGGTGTTGTTTACCCCGTTGTAGCGAATTATCGCCTTCAAAAGCGAGGTCTTGTCCACCAAGAACCAACCGGAGAAGAAACTTTTTAAGGCAATAATTTGAGGCTGGGACATCATTTAATGCCATCAGGCAGGTGTCGTCCGAGCAAATGGCAAGTCAAAGAAGTTAACAAGCGAAACCTTCAAAAAATCCCATCCCTTTTTAGGGGGTGGGAGTGTTGAAAATTATTAATTCTTAGTCCTCAGTCCTTAGTCCTCATTATTCAGTAGCAATTAATCAATAACTGGGTTCGTACCCAATTATTAATTATTCTGCTAGCAACCAACTGATGACTAATGACCAGCGACTGATGACTAATAACTTAAGCTTGCCGTGAGTAGTATTCCACCACTAGCAGTTCGTTAATCTGTAGAGCAATCCACTCGCGTTCGATAACGCCATTAACTTTGCCAATTAGTTTTTGCTTATCAAATTCCAAGTGATTCGGCAAGTGAGCCAAGCCTGGGTCTTTGAGATTAGCTTCTACCATTGTGCGCGAGCGCTCTCTATTTTTCACCGCAACTACATCACCAGGCTTGCACTGATAGCTGGCGATATTGACTTCACGGTCGTTGACAGTTATGTGACCGTGATTTACCAATTGTCTAGCGGACGGAATGGTTGGAGCCATTCCCATCCGAAACACAGTATTGTCCAAGCGCATTTCCAAAAATTGCAGTAACACTTGACCTGTGGAGCCCGTGACACGGCGGGCTTTGCGGACGTAACGGAGCAGTTGGCGTTCCGTCACACCGTAATTGAAACGGAGTTTTTGCTTTTCTTGCAAGCGAACCGCATACTCAGAGAGCTTTTTGCGGTTTTGACCGTGCTGTCCAGGCGGATAATCTCGTCTGGGGGTTTTGCGGGTTAGACCCGGCAACTCTTTCAGGCGACGGACGATTCTCAATCGGGGGCCTCGATATCGAGACATTTATTTTCCTCTCTAATATCTGTATGCAATTTTATGCAGACTCTATATTATATGTTGGTAACGATCAAAATTCCAACAAAGATCGATAAAAAAACGATCTACCGCAGGGCGATCCATCATGTGCGGTAAATTCTGAAGGAAAAGCCGATCGCTCGATCGCCCCAATCAGCCAAAAAAACTCACTACTCGATCTGCCATGCACAACCGCAATTTTTCCCGCACTTCTTCCCCAAAGCCAGCACCGACAGGCTCAAGCCCTACCGGGCGCTGGATATTGGCTCTCGGCACGCAGCTAGCAGCACTCGGTTTGTTGGCAACAGCACTGCCAATCTCGCCAGCATCAGCCATCACTATTAGAATCCCTCGCAATAGGAATCCCTATCGCGTCTGCGCCCTGGAACTAATCGAAGCCGGAGTGGGGGCAGAGGCAGCCGCCTCCGCTTGTGCTGACGCCCTCCGCCCCCGCGACATATCTAAATGCGCTCTCCAAATCAACCGCAAAACCAATATTTCTGGTGTCGAAGCGCTCTCTAGCTGTCGGCGGGTGAGGCGTCCCGCCGAATTGGCTACTTGCGTAGTGAATATTAACGGCAAAACTCGAACTCAACCTGCAGCTCCCCTGTTAGTGCTCGATGGGTGTCGCCGCAGTTTATTGCCACAACAGTTTGCTGAATGCGTAGTCGGTTTGAGCGGCAGGCTCGAATTTCCCACTGACAGGTTAATCGCCACTTGTCTGGACCCGAGGGACACAGTGAGCTTGGACGGGCGTCCTGCACCTACTCCTCCTGTGGAGCTAATTTCACCGCCTTCGCTGCCCAATTAATCACTGTTAACAGTTGGCTGTTGGCTGTTAACTGTTGACTGTTGACTGTTGACTGTTAACTGTTAACTGACTAATGACTGATGACTAATGACTAATGACTACTTTTTTATAATCAAATGTCAGAAATTTTTGCTCAAATTACAGTCGAAGAATTAGGTCGCCAATTAGCAGAAACCAATGCTGAGAAATTGCAGCTTGTAGACGTGCGGGAACCTTACGAAATTGAACTCGCGGCGCTGCCGGGATTTGCAGCTTTTCCCCTGAGCGAGTTTGCCGAATGGTCTGGTGAAATTGAGGATCGACTCGATCGCGACAAAGAAACCCTAGTTCTGTGCCATCACGGAGTGCGATCGGCTCAAATGTGCCACTGGCTAGCCGAGCGAGGATTTACCAACGTTAAAAATATCGTTGGCGGTATCGATGCTTACTCAATGGCGGTCGATCGAACCGTTCCCCGCTATTAACCTCAAATCCAGTTCTTAAATATCGTTTTCTTCAGAGTCCGCGCGGGCGGACTTTGTATGTGTAGAAACGAATTATATTCCCCCGGGATTATACCAATTTACTATGAAGTTGCACTTAATATAGCTTCAAGGATATAGTCCCAACCACAGAGGGATAAAACTTC
>NZ_JAUBPO010000146.1:0-13530 GCF_036700785.1 Microcoleus sp. S28C3
TCTCATGCGGAAGTTAGCGAGATTTTGCACGAGGAAGCTGTGCGTTTGCCGATCGTACATTCGCAGCCGCTTTTAGGAAAACGCAAGAATATTCAAGGTTGGATTCCGAGTCCTTTGGGGTCGGAATCTTTTGAGGAAGTGAGCAAAAATTGAGAGTTTAGATTGAGACACCTCTCCGGGGTTATCATACTTTACATGAATTTAACTTAACAAACAGTATGGAGAGCAATCAGCAACCTGCAAATCATCAGCCACAAATTATTTTGATTACCGGGAACATGGCTGCCGGAAAATCAAGTGTGGCGCAATCACTTGCCGAACGGTTGCCCAAAAGTGTCCACCTTCGCGGCGATATCTTTCGTCGCATGATTGTGAACGGACAGGCGGAAATGGCGTTAAATTTGTCAGCAGAGGCATATCAGCAGCTTCAACTGCGGTATCACCTGGCAGCAATGGCAGCGCGACACTATCTCCAGGCTGGTTTTACGGTCGTTTATCAAGACATCATCATTGGTTCGGCACTGGCTGAGGTACTTGCCACTTTCCACGATGTGCCGTTGTCCGCGATCGTTCTGTGTCCGAAGGCAGAAGTTGTAGCGGCACGGGATGCAGCAAGAACGAAAACCGGATATGCCAACGAAACAATGGTTTATGCCTTCGATCGCATTCTCCGTACCGAAACTCCTCGCCTTGGCTACTGGCTGGATTCAACCAATCTAACGGTAGAAGAAACGGTCGATCGAATTTTGGCAAATTTGCAAGGTGAATGAGATCAACTGATGTTTCAATATATTGTTAAACGTTTGCTGGGACTCTTGCCAGTCCTTTTCGGAATCACTCTGCTCGTATTTATATTTTTGCATTTGATACCGGGAGACCCAGCTACAGTGCTTTTGGGAGAACGGGGAACTCCCGAACAGGTGGAAATATTGAGAGCGAGATTAGGTTTGAATCAGCCTTTACCTTTGCAATATTTGGCTTTTTTATGGAGTTTGATCCGCTTTGATTTGGGAAATAGCATTATTAGCGGTATCCCGATAATTGATGAAATTAGAAGTCGCTGGCCTGCTACTTTTGAATTGTCTGTGGTGGCGATGTTTGTGGCACTTATTATCGGAATTCCGGCGGGGATTTTGGCTGCTGTTCGGAAAAATAGCTGGCTGGACAATTTTGCGATGAGTGGTTCGTTAATTGGCGTATCTTTGCCGGTGTATTGGTTAGGATTGATGTTAATTTATTTGTTTGCTGTTTATCTGAAATGGCTGCCTCCAAGCGGGCGGATTAGTGTAGATTTGGGATTCGGTTTTAAGTCGATTACGGGTGTTTATGTTTTGGATTCTTTGCTGAGGTGGGATTTTGTTGCTTTACGGGATGCGATCGCCCATTTAATCCTGCCAGCTTTGACTTTAGGAACTATTCCTCTGGCTATTATCGCTCGCATCACTCGTTCTGCGATGCTGGAAGTGCTTTCTCAAGATTACATCCGCACTGCAAGGGCTAAGGGATTGCCGGAATATTGGGTGATTTTGAAACACGCTTTAAAAAATGCGTTTTTGCCGATCGTTACAACTATCGGTTTGCAGTTCGGCACTCTTTTAGGTGGCGCTATTCTGACTGAAACGATTTTCTCGTGGCCGGGAATTGGTTCTTGGATTTACACTGGTATTCTGACGCGCGATTACCCAATTGTCCAAGGAGGAGTAATTTTTGTGGCTGTAACTTTTGTACTGATTAATCTGGCGGTTGATATTTCCTATGCTTTTTTCGATCCGAGAATTCAGTACCGTTAATGAAAAGGAAATCAGACACGAAATGCTTGTTTAACATCCGGTCGCAACAGGTAGTAAATGCTAGCCGCTGCAAAACCCAAAGTTAAAAAATTGACTGCTGTACCGCCGCTACCCAACATTTTGACAATTTGCGCGATGGTGGCGATGATGTGGACAATTAACGTTCCCGTCCAAGCCCATTTTTTGAGTTGAAACAAGCCCCAAGCTAAGAGTAAGGAGAGGAGGCCTAAAATAAAACTGAGCGCCGCAAAAATTGCAATGAAGCTGCCGATTACAGTACCAACTTTCGCCCCGCCAACTGCCGCACCGAGACCGCCAAAAAGACCGGCAAAAAGTAAGATGAACAAGCCGTCAAGCAGGCTGAATACGCCGCTAATTAGCTGCAAGATTGCCAAAACTGTAACGCTTTGAGGACGATTCATTGTTTTGATTTTCCATTTTTAACGGATTTGAAAAATATTTTAACCTGTTGTGCACACAGGGCGGATATATATTCAGGACAAACGCACCGCTACCTGTGAAACCGGGTTTCTGCGCGGATTCTTAGCCGGCAAACCTGTTATTTCTCGCAGAAGCCGGGTTTATGAGAGTAAGCGTCTTAATATTGTGCCATTATGAGCTTAGCACTGGCAGAGTCCGCTGCGATCGCTAACGCGAGTCTGCAATTACCTAGTGACGGTCGATCGCCCGCTGTCCGATCCGCCTTTGTCGCTGGTGAGGAGCGCGCTTCTAGATCCCAAAAATGATATTATTTACTAAAATATATTTTTATTTGCCAGCAGCCGGGAGCGATTCTGTTTAGACCCACCTCTTTTAGCTGAAAAAACTTAACATTATTTAACAAGTTGCAAAGATTAGCTATAATTGTTTACAGGTGCTGGTTGGGGAACTTTTTTAAGTTCACCCGATCGGATGAGTCTGAAAGACGATGCCAAGCATCAGCAAAAATTTTACCTTTAAGGTAATCCTGAGATTAAATTAGGTGAGTCGGTATGATCGTTAGCCCTAAAAAGGAAACTGCTCAGGTCAAGGTGGAAGAGACTCAGACTGTAGACACCAAGGCCGCAGAGACCAAAATTGCAGATAAAAAAACCGCCCAAAAGCAGTCTCCGAAGAAACCGGCGCGCAAACCGCAGCGGTGGGCGATTGGGTTGGTTGCAGCCGGGTTGCTAGCTGTACCGACCACTATATATGTAGCAAAAAGTCGATCGCAGCCCAAAGTAGATGCGATCGCCACTATGACAGTGCCGGTGGAAGCGCAAAACCTCACGGTGCGGATTACGTCCAGCGGGACGGTGCAGCCGGTACAGCGCGTGAATCTCAGCCCCAAAGGCTCGGGGCGCATAGCAGAATTGTTTGTAGAACAGGGCGATAAAGTCGAAGCAGGACAAATCGTTGCTCGCATGGAAAGTCGCGATGTAGAAGCTCAACTAGCTCAAGCTAAAGCCCGCGAAGCCAGCGTGCGAGCCAAACTCGCCCAAATCGAAGCCGGGAATCGATCGGAAGACATCGCCAGCGCCCGAGCGCGCTTAGAGCAAGCCGAGGCCAGTCTCGCGCAAGCCCAAGCCGGCAGCCGCGTGGAAGAAGTTGCAGGAGCCAGAGCCCGCTTGCAGCAAACTCAAGCTGGCTTGCAGCGACTGCGAGCCGGCAGCCGCGTTGAAGAAGTCAGCCAAGCGCGAGCTCGTTTAGCCCAAGCTCAAGCTCGTTTAGCAGATGCTCAAACCGGCAGTGTCAAACAAGAAATTGCCCAAGCACAAACGCAAATTGACTCAAGTAAAGCCCAAGCCGAACTAACCGCTCAACGGGTGGAACGCAATCGCCCGCTAGTGGAAGAAGGTGCTCTGGCTAAAGATAAACTGGATGAATTAATTAAAGAAAATCGTACTGCCCAAGCTAAATTAATAGAATCCCAAAGACGCCTGCAACAACTGCAAGAAAATCGGCTGTCGCAAATTCAGCAACTGCAAGCTGCTGTGCAAGTCGAGCAGCAAGCATTGAACCAATTGCAAAACGGCACGCGATCGGAAGAAATTGCCAAAGCCGAAGCAGAAGTTGCCGAAGCCAAAAGCAAATTAGCGCAGCTAGAAAACGGCAACCGTCCAGAAGAAATCGCCAAAGCCGAAGCAGCAGTTGCTGAAGCTAGAAGCCAATTGACCGCACAAGAAAACGGTTCTCGCCCGGAAGAAATAGCTCAAGCTCAAGCTGAATTAGCCGAAGCTCAAGCTCAAGTCCGCTTTCAAGAAGTGCAGTTAGAAGATACGAAAGTTCGCGCTCCTTTTGCTGGAATTATTACCCAAAGATACGCCATCCAAGGAGCTTTTGTAACTCCCGCAACTTCGGCATCGGAAGCTACTTCGGCAACTTCGACATCGATTGTCGCTTTAGCTAGAGATGTGGAAGTTTTGGCTAAAGTCCCGGAGGCTGATATCAGCCAAATTAAACCGGGTCAAGAAGTTGAAATAGTCGCCGATGCTTATCCAGATAAAGTGTTTAAAGGCAAAGTTAAGTTAATTGCGCCGGAAGCTGTTAAGGAACGGGATGTGACGTTATTTCAAGTGCGAGTTGCGATCGACACGGGCAAAGAGTCGCTGCAATCGGGGATGAATGTAGATTTGAGATTTGTCGGTCAAAAGCTGAGCAATGCTTTAGTTGTGCCTACGGTGGCAATTGTCACTAATAAAGGTCAAACGGGTGTGCTAGTTCCTGATGAGAAACAACAGCCGAAGTTTAAGCCTGTTACGGTTGGATCGACTATTGGCAACAAGATTCAGATTTTAGAGGGTGCAAAAGCGGGCGATCGCGTTTTTACCGAACTTCCTCAAGGTAAAAAGCTGGAGGATATTATCAAGAATCAGAAATAGGGCATGAGGCATAGGGCATGGGGCATTATTGATCTCGATCGCTCTAGGGTGTTTTCAAACCAGGAGATCCCCCCTAACCCCCCTTAATAAAGGGGGGACAAGAGTATTCAAAGTCCCCCTTATTAAGGGGGATTTAGGGAGATCGAGACTAGACTACAAGCGAGATTTATTATGGGTTTAAATATTAAGTTGACACCAATAATCCCAAATCTAAAATCTAAAATCTAAAATCTAAAATCTAAAATCGAATTATGGATATTGTTGAAAGCGTCAAAATGGCTGTCACAACTTTGATGGCCAACAAGCTTCGCAGCACCTTGACGATGTTAGGAATTATCATCGGCAATGCTTCGGTCATTTCGATGATCGGTATCGGGGAAGGAGCTCAAACATTTATCGAGGGACAAGTTAACTCTCTGGGTTCAAACTTGCTATTTATTATTCCCGGAAGTCCTGAAGCGCAAAGCCGCCCGGTGATTCCGCCCCAGACTTTAGTAGTGGAAGATGCAGAGGCGATCGCATCTCAAGTTCCTTCTGTCCAAGAAGTCGCACCAACTCTCAATGACAGTCAACTCGTTACCTACCGCAACAAAAATGTCTCATCTTCGATTGTGGGAACTACCCCAGAATTTCTGACAGTCAGAAGCTTTGATGTTGGTCAAGGTCGTTTTTTAAGCAAATTAGATTTAGAAAGACAAGAAAATGTAGTAGCTTTAGGTTCAGAAGCAGCAGAACAATTATTTGGCAATACACAGCCAGTAGGTCAATACATTCGCATCAAAAACTCGACTTTTCAAGTAATTGGGGTCATGCAGGCAAAAGGTTCTAGTTTTGGCGACAATCAAGATATGAACGTTTATTTACCGCTGACAACAATGGCAAATCGTATCGTAGGTAGATCGTCTCCCTACGGTACAAAAGTAACATTTATTTCGGTTGCAATCAAGGATGAAACTATGATGCAAGCTGCGCAATTTCAAATAGAAAATTTGCTCAGATTGCGTCATAAAATTACGAAAGAGGATGATTTTACTGTTCGCAACCAGAAAGATTTGATGAATACTTTGGGCAGTATTACAGGTGCTTTGACGTTGATGTTGGCTTTCGTGGCGGCAATTTCGCTGTTTGTTGGCGGCATCGGGATTATGAATATCATGCTGGTTTCTGTTACCGAACGTACCAAAGAAATTGGATTGAGAAAGGCGATCGGAGCTTCTCAGCAAGATATCCTGATTCAGTTTATGATCGAGTCTGTGATTTTGTCAGCAGCAGGCGGGGCGATCGGTACTGGATTCGGTATCGGCGGCGTGCTTTTAGTCGCTGCTTTTACTCCTCTGCAAGCTAGTGTTTCCCTAGTGGCGATCGCACTTGCAGTCGGTGTTTCCGGCAGCATCGGCTTATTTTTCGGCATCGTACCTGCAAAACAAGCTGCTAAATTAGACCCGATCGTGGCATTGAGAAGTGCTTAATTAGTTTGTTGACTGTTGACTGTTGACTGTTGACTGTTGACGATTGACTGTTGACTGTTGACTGTTATAAAAATAACTCATAACTAATAACTCATAACAAAGTATGAATTTTATTGAAAGCGTCAAAATGGCCGGCCAAACCCTGCTAGCAAACAAAATTCGCAGCAGTTTAACAATGATCGGGATGATTGTCGGCAACGCCTCAGTAATTGCAATGATTGGCATTGGAGAAGGAGCTCAAAAATTTGTAGCAGGACAAGTTCAAGCCCTCGGTACAAACGTATTAATCGTGAGGCCGGGAGTACCGAACGCTACGCGAAGTACGATCTCAAGTGCGCCTCAAACTCTCGTACTGCCTGACGCTAAAGCGATCGCAACTCAAGTCCCTTCCGTTCAAGGCGTGTCAGCAGAACTTAACAGTTCCGAAATAGTTCGCTACAGCAACAAAAATGTTTCGGCTCTAATTTTTGGCACGATTCCAGAATTTCTAGAAGTCAGAAGCTTTGAAATGGCAAAAGGGCAGTTTTTGACAGAACTAGATGTTAAGCAAAGTAACCAAGTTGTGGTTCTCGGTTCAGAATTAGCGGAGAAACTTTTTGGCAATACAAATCCCTTGGGCGAACAGGTGCGTATCCAAAATGTCAGCCTCAAAGTAATTGGAGTATTGGCACCCAAAGGGACATCTTTTGGTACGAATTACGATAACTCGGCCGCAGTGCCGATCGCCACAATGGCAAACCGCATTGTCGGGCGGAAATCTCCCTACGGTTTAGCTGTTACCTCGATGTATATTTCTATTAAAGGTGAGTTGCAAATGGACGCGGCGCAATTTCAGGTAGAAAACTTGCTGAGACTGCGGCACAAAGTTACCACCGAAGATGACTTTACAGTGAGAAATCAAAAAGATTTAATGGCAACAATGGGTGCGATTTCCGGGACTCTAACACTGATGTTAACTGCTGTTGCCAGCATTTCCCTATTAGTCGGTGGCATTGGGATTATGAACATTATGCTGGTGTCCGTCAGCGAACGCACTCAGGAAATTGGGCTTAGAAAGGCGATCGGAGCGTCCCAACAAGATATCTTATTTCAATTTATTGTTGAAGCTGTAATTTTATCCGCCGCCGGAGGGATAGTCGGTACTTGCGTAGGTATCGGCGGTATCTTGCTTGTAGGTAATTTCACGCCCTTGCAAGCTGGTATTTCGCCCGTGGCGATCGCCCTTGCTGTCAGTGTATCCGGTGCAGTCGGTCTCTTTTTCGGCGTTGTCCCCGCCCGCCAAGCCGCCAAACTCGACCCGATCGCAGCTTTGAGAAGTGCTTAATCAATATATACTTACTCAGTTACACAATCCGCGCCTTTTATGCTGGTAAAAATTATCTGGCTCTAAAGATTAAAAAAAACAGTTTTTTTATAAAAAATCACCAACGTTGCAGTATCTAATGCAGTTTTAATATCTGTATTTTTACGCATATTCAAAGCGCAAAACTTCATAAAAAGCCCGTTAAATATGAAATAAAGCTTCGTTGTGGCGTTTACTTATCAACCAGAAAGTTTAATACTATTAAATCAGGGGTAAACACACGTAAGCATCTACAGACGGTACGAACCTTTGTGCTTTAATCAAAATATCCAATAAAGAAACATGGCATCCCTCACCCCTAGTCCTAAATTTGACTATCTCGAAGGAACCACCCAACCAGACAGATTTAACGCCTTGGATGGCAACGACATCATTTATGCCAACAGCGGAGACGACTATCTCGAAGGCGATGTCGGCAAAGACAAAATCTGCGGCGACCAAGGCAACGATACGATTGTTGGCGGTGCGGACAATGACATCCTCTGGGGAGGCAAAGGCAGCGACCTAATTGGTGGCGATTCCGGCAACGATATCATCTACGCGGGCGCAGGTAGCGATACCGTGAGCGGCGGCACAGGCGATGATATATTTGCCATTGCTAAAGGCAGCGGCGGCCCAACTTTAGCTGCCGCCGACTACATCGCCGACTTCGGCAACGGCAATGACAAAATTCGATTGCTAGACGGCCTGAGCTTTGAAGATTTAAACATCCAGCAAGGCACCGGAGTCAACAGCAACAGCACTTTAATTCAAGACAAACTCACGGGCGAATATTTAGCAGTATTGCCAGGAGTCAACAGCAACACGATCGACCGCAACAACTTCACAAATCAGCTATCGGGAAACCCTGTCATTGAGTGGAACGGAGTCATGCTGAATGCAGTGCGGACAGGCAACACCGCGCCTCCCCTCGCCTCCCGCAACATGGCAATGGTTCACGCAGCCATTTACGATGCTGTTAACTCCATCAGCAAAAAATACACCCCTTACCTCGTGGAAATAGACCCACCCGCAGGTACATCAGCAGAAGCAGCCACCGCCGCAGCCGCCCACCGCGTCTTAGTCAGCGTCTACCCAGCGCAAGCAGCCACATTCGACGAAGCATACGCATCGTCTTTAGCTAAAATTACCGACGGCAAAGCCAAACAAGACGGGATTGCCCTCGGACAGCAAGTTGCCGACCAAATTATCAGTTCGCGGAGTACAGACGGCATCGCGAAAGTAGTGCAGTACAACCCCAAAACCGACCCCGGTAGTTGGGTGCCGACTCCCCCTGCCCTTGCCGCCGCGCTGGCGCCACAGTGGGCAGAAGTTACTCCCTTTGCCATGACTAGCGGTTCTCAGTTCCGCCCGCCCGGCGCGCCCGCGCTTGACAGCGCCAAGTACGCAGAGGAAGTTAACTATGTCAAAGAAATCGGCAAAAGTGACAGCCTCACCCGGACTCCCGACCAAACAGCCATCGCCAAATTCTGGGCCAACGGCGCAGGTACGTTTACCCCTCCGGGTCACTGGAACCAAATCGCCCAAGATGCCTCGGCCCTGGCAGGTAACTCCCTGGAAGATAACGCCCGCTTGTTCGCCCTGCTGAATATTGCCGAAGCCGATGCAGCTATTAGTTGCTGGGATGCCAAGTATCAGTACAACTTTTGGCGGCCGGTTACAGCTATTCGCCAAGCTGACACGGACAACAACCCGAACACGACTGCCGACCCCCTGTGGACTCCGCTGATAACTACTCCGCCGTTCCCTGAGTACACGTCTGGCCACAGTACCTTTAGCGGTGCGGCAGATGCAGTGATGAGTTCTGTGTTTGGTTCGGATTTTGGCTTTGCAGATAGAGGAGACAGGACTGTCAACAGTTTGCGAACCTTTGAAAACTTCAGTCAAGCGGCCGACGAATCGGGCATTAGTCGCCTTTACGGAGGCATTCATTTCATGAGTGCTAACGTCAATGGTTTGAGTGTGGGTAGAGATGTAGGGAACTATGTTGTCCAGAATTTCTTAGTCTAAGAAAGTAGGACTCGGAGATACAGCAGATTCCACGTTTATGAAGCTAGCGGTAGGGACACGGCACTGCCGTGTCCCTACCTACAAACAAGTTTTTACATTTTTCTTTCCGTTTATTCGAGCAGTTCTACAGTGCCGAGATACCCGTCTACTCGGACTTTTTGACCGTCTCGCAAGCGAGTTGTAGCTTCAGAAATATTCATAACTGCGGGAATTTTGTACTCGCGAGCGATAATTGATCCGTGAGACAATTGGCCACCAACTTCGGCGATAATTGCTGTTGCTCCTAATAGCAGCGGTGCCCAACCTGCATCCGTGTAAGGAACTACTGCGATCGCATTTTCTCCTAAATCTGTGCTCGCGGTGCGGCAAATCTTGACAAAGCCTTCGACACGGCCAATACTTGCGGGAATTCCCTGGATGATATTAGTTGCGGATGTTGCAGGTTCGATCGACCTTTTTTGAGAATTTGGCAGCAAATTGCCGTAGACGACAGGGGGAATCGGACGATCGCGATCTGCTACCAGGCGATCGCGCCTTTCCCTAATTGTATCCTGAAAAGAAACACTCGCGCCGCTGCGAATCCACTGCTGAATTTCCCCAAATTCCAGATAAAAAATATCGCCGCTTTCCTGAAACACCTGCATTGCCAATCCGCAAGCTTCTATCTCCAAAAAAGTCCAGCGCAGGTGAGCCAACAACCGCGCGTAAATTTCGCTAATCTCGTTTTTTACAATCGCTCTTTCCTGACATTTATCTAGCCGCCACTTCTGCGCAAAATTCAAGTCTATTTTCCGCTTTTCTACTAAATTAGTTTCGGCTTTTTGAGCCATAGTTATTAGCAGTTTTTGGTAAATTTTAGGCTGTTCTCGCCAAGTAGGAACAGCTATATCAGTCCCCACTTCGCTCAAATATCCGTAAATATCAAGCCACTTTTCAAAATCTGCTTGTAAAGCCGGAGTTTCCGCAAATGTCTGTGCTAAATTTGCGACTGAAACAGTTTCGTCAGGCTGCGAAACAGCAGCTTGCCGCAATTTGTGAGCTAACTGCTGCAAAGCTCGTACAGAAGCAATTTCAGGAGCGCTGTCATTGTCGAGCCATTCATCGGAAACGCGAAAAATTGCCTTGCGAATAGCCAGCCCGATCGGCCCTAATATATTGTAGTAAGTAATCGGTTTCAGCCACTCCTGAATTTGCTCGGCTCTCTCCAACAATTCCGACAAATATTGATAATTAGCAATTGCCAATTCCTCTCCCTCTTCGCTCTTCTCTCTTTTTACCCTCAGGGAAGTCGAAGAATCTTCTCCCTTCTGAAGACTTTGCAGTGCCGGGAGGAAAATAGAAGTACGATCGCCCTTAAATTCTGCATTGAGCGCCCTCTCCCGCTGCACCAGACGCCACAAACCAGGCAAATTTGGCAAAATCTTCCCCAAAGGCGGCTTGCCCATCTTTTGCCCTCTCAGCAAAAATTCCAAACCCTGCTCCGGCAATCCCATCATCCGAAAAATTTCGCCCAACAAAGTCGCATTAAAATAGGCGTGAGAACCCAGCAAAGTTGCCGTTTCGTTAAAGTTTAAACCGATCGCGCGATCGCCCAAAACCACCTGAAAAATCTCTCCCCAAACCCCGCAAGTCAGCGGCCGGTTAATCGACCAAGTTAACGGGCGAATTGCACCGGGAATCACTTCTGCTGCAATAGTGCGCGTCCAAAAAGGCTGCAAATTAGTAATTGGGCGGCTTTGCAAAATCCAAACTTTTTTCCCGTCCCAACTCCACTCAATATCCTGCGGGATTCCGTGAAAAAATGCTTCAATTTCTTGGGCTTGTTTCACCAATTCTGCTAAAATGGATTGAGCAATAATTGAATTACTTTTAAGTTCAGTTAATTGTTTTTCTAATGATTCAGATTTACTAAAGTCAATTTCTAAATGAACCGGAGTACATTGTCCGCCGACAACAGCTTCGGCTCCTCCCGGTAAAGCTTCTATAATTACCTGGGAACCACCATCTAAAGGATTGCGACTGAACATGACTCCCGCAAACTGGCTGTCAATATAAGGCTGAATTAATACAGCCATTTGCGTGTCTGGCAAGTGTCGCTGTCGGCGGTAAGTCACAGCTTCGGCAGTCCAATAAGACTGGCGACAGCGATTAATTGCATCTATCAATTCTGCTTGAGTTGAAACAGGCCCAATGGTTTGATATTGTCCAGCCGCTGAACTAAGATCCCCGTCTTCTCCTGCGGCAGAAGAGCGAACAATTATGCGATCGGGGATTTTTGCTTTGATATTTTGGATTAAAGCATCAGGAATTGATAAATGCTCGGTATTTATCTTTTCCCCTCTTCCTTCTTCCTTCTTCCTTCTTCCTTCTTCCTTCTTCCTTCTTCCTTCTTCCTTCTTGGTTCCATCCGTTACATCCGTTACATAATCCGTTGCCGAACTTCCTTCTTCCTTGGATGACAATATAAAACCAGCAGGTACGTTAAAACCTGCGCGTTTCAGTTGAGACAATTTAGCAGCTTTATCGCCGCAAATTGCAGCATCTAACGAGTCATCAAGAGAAAACAATTGCTCTGATTTAGATAAAGCCATATCATCACCCTGACTGAAATTAATTGCTGCTAACAAAACAGCTAATCCTGCTGCTGCTAAAAATTCGGGCAAAGATTGTCGCCACACCCAAACCCAGATAGGGGTGCACAGACACCCGCAACGGGAAGCAAAGAGTCTCGCCCGATCGCCCTCACCCCACCACCGCTGTGCCAAACGCCACGCCAGCAGCCCCCAAATGCCCGATGAAACAGCCACCGGCGGCGAAAATACCAAAAGACCCCAAACAGCGTTGGTAACGCCTCCACCTCGGGCGATCGCATATCTGCCCGCAACTAGCGGAATTAACAGGGCGATCGCGATCGCAGGTGCATCCGGGAAGCAAAATCGCCCCGCCAACACAGGCACAATACCCCTGGCAATTTCCGCCAACACCGCAGCAATTCCCGCTAATTTCCCCCCGTGAATGAAAGCTGCCGACACGCCCACATTCCCCGTGCCCAGCCCCCTCAAATCTCGGCGGCTAAACACTCGCACCGCCCATCCCGTTAGCGGTAAAGCACCCAGGCTGAAACTAGCAGCCAACAGCAATGCTATTGTCCCCAACGGCATAAAATCAGCTCTCCTATTTTCAACCTCTAACCATTATGGCGGCAATTCTGTCACTTTTTCTGTCTTCAGATATATCAACAAAACGGCATTAGCACTTAAGATAATGTAAAGGTAGAGTAGATAAGGATTTAGCCTAATGATAGATATCAGCTTGACCACTCCCATGGCAGTTCTTGTTGCACCCATCAAGCGAGTAATGATCGATCTGCTGATGCAGCAGCCAGTGCCGGAATCAAGTGTCAGCTTGACCGCTCCAATAGCAGTTCTTGGTGTTGGCTTTGTTGCCGCAGTTACGATCGGCTCGATCGCCTGGTACAACTCCAAGCGCCCCCCCGGTTGGGAAGCCAAAGAACGCCCTGATTTTGTACCGAAAGTTGATAAAGACGATTTGATTGCTGATGTTTCTGACTCAAAGAAAAAATAGAACCAAGCTGTTTTAGAGCCAAAAAAGCTTTAAGAGGAATAGGAATTACCCTTGCATATCTATGCCGTAGGGTGCGCCTCGGCGCGCCTTACCCTATGTATAAAGGCTTTGACTGAGTAGTTTTAATTGACCAGAAAGCACTAATATCAAGAAAGGGAGCGATCGCTGGGGGGATGAGCGATCTATCCCTTTATTGACATTGATGCAAGATATCATTTCCAACAAAGTGCAAGCTGTTAGCCCGGGATTTAAATTCCGCAGGCACTGACTTCTAAGTGAAAAGCCTAAAAATACCGATGTTTTATTAAAAATAGAAAAATTTTGGTAAATCTCATAATTTAGAATAAATTGGACATCCTAATTTTAGCTGTTCTTGCAGAAGTGTTGAATGCTTATTTGATAGGATTCTGAAAATAGACATACGAATCCTATAAACTGGTGATTTCAGCAAT
>NZ_JAUBPO010000147.1:0-12952 GCF_036700785.1 Microcoleus sp. S28C3
CTTAACTGCTTATCAAGCTATTCAACAAGCCCTCTCTATTCATGGCTCCCTTTTTTCCCCTAGTTGAGCAATTACGATTCAGGAATGGTCAAAGGCGTAGGGGTGACACCTGCAAATGTTGCCGAAGCTAGTGTTACCGAAGCAATAGCGGTCGATTTAACACGGCAAAATGTTGAGCTAGGAGAGTTGCCTATCGAGCGAGCTTATTTGACAAGCCATTGGGTTAAAGATCGTGAATCAAACTTGAAAATAATTTGTAAATTTTGGCGAGTTCGCCACGGCAAATATTTTGATAAAACAGCTTTTAATCTCGATTGAGACTTGCGCATAATTCGTTGCCCCAATGGCATCAGTATACCATTTCCCACAGGAAAAAATGTGCTATTTTCCCAAAAGCAATGTCAGACTTGCCCGCTGCATTCTCAGCGTACAGCTAGTTCTAAATGCCGGATGGTTTCCCTTCATCCAGACGAGTCTTTATTGCAGGAGTTGCGTCAGCGTCAAACCACAGCACTAGATCGTCTAAAATTAAGAGAGCGAATTAGTGTGGAACATAGCTTAGCTCACATCGGTCAATGGCAAGGAGTACAAGCTCGGTATTTGGGTTGGCGCAAAAATCTTTTCGATTTAGGACGGATGGCAGTGGTTCATAATCTTCATGTTTTGTCAACAATTTTTACAGAGCGTCAATTGATATCTGTCTAACTCAAAAGATTTTTCAGTTGGATATGAGATTTTTCATATTGATAACCAGCCGGATTTATTGGTAACAAAAAACCGGCGGAAATTTGGGATTGGTAATTTTTGCTCGCCACTGCGTAGCAACTTGAGTTTTCAGTGGCACATTGTAAGTTGTTTGTGCAACCCATACTTGATGCTTTTTGTTAACTTCTTTTACTGAACTGGCGCTCTAGCCTTTACCCAAAGCTGACAACAAGCCAATTATCCTCAAACCAGACATTTGTTATTCAATAGTTTTTGCAACAGAAGCAGTAAAAGGACGAGCTGAATACACCAGGGTTTTAGCACCTGCCCGTAAGTCCGGTCAGGCTGGCAACCACCGCCACTAAATCGGCAGCATCTACAGGTTTGGTCAAATGCATCTGAAAACCTGCTAATAGGGCCTGCCGACGATCGTCATTCCGGGCATAAGCCGTCAGCGCGATCGCCGGTAGCCGACCGCCCCGCTGCGCTTCCAGTTGCCGCAACTTGCGGATCAGGGAGTAGCCATCCTCATCCGGCATCCCAATATCGCTCACTAAAACATCGGGGCTGCGGGTGGCGGTTTCAATAACAGTCAACGCCTCCTTGACCGAAGCCACAGCGATGACATCCGCACCATACTTTTGCAGAATTGTACTCAGCAACTCTAGGGCGTCAGCCTCGTCGTCTACCACTAAAATTTGTAAGCCTTCAAGGGTGGGTGACGCCTCAACCCTCGCATCCGCCTCGACGATCGAGTTTAATCGCTCTGGGTCGCTGGCTGGTGGATGGATAATCATCACGGGCAGTTTGACTGTAAAGCTCGTCCCCTGTCCTATTCCTGGACTCACTACCGTTACAGTCCCGCCATGCAATTCCACTAATTGACGCACAATGGCTAACCCTAAACCCAACCCCCCATAACTGCGAGTGGTCGTGCTGTCGTGCTGGCGGAAGCGATCGAAGACAAAGGGTAGAAAGTCCGAGCTGATGCCTGGTCCAGTGTCGCTGACAGTAATTTCAACATGAGAATTAACCCGCTCCAAACGAATCTGGACTCGCCCGTTTTTAGGCGTAAATTTGATGGCGTTAGAAAGTAGATTCCATACAACTTGCTGCAACCGATCTGCATCACCCAAGAGCGGGCCAGATTCAGAATCGAGTACGCTTTGCAGGCGAATTGATTTTGCCTCAGCCGCCAAGCGTACAGAGTCAATCGCCGATTCAATCACCGATACGAGGTTGACTCTACGGACTTGGAGGCGCAGTTTACCTGTGATGATGCGAGAAACATCGAGAATGTCTTCAATGAGCTGGGCTTGAGACTTTGCGTTTCGCTCGATCGTCTCCAAAGCCCGCACAACCTTATCCCCACTGAGGTTTTTCTGCCGTAGTAACATCGTTGACCATCCTAATATGGCGTTGAGAGGAGTTCTGAGTTCATGAGAAAGAATCGAGAGAAACTCATCCTTGGCACGGTTGGCAGCCTCTGCATCTGCGCGAATCACTTGTTCGCGCATCAATAATTCGTCTTTGGTGCGATTAGACGCTTCCAGTTCCGCGGTGCGTTCCTGCACCCGTTGCTCTAGCTCGACATTAATCGCCTGGATACGGCGGCGGCTTTCCTCTAGTTCCTGGTTTGTAAGGGCGAGTTGGGCGGGACTTGGCGCATCGATCGCCACTGGAATTAAGGGAATCACTAAAAAGGTGAACGTATAGAAAGACCAAGCACCATTGACCGCTTTGATCAGTCCTGAAACCCAGTACATGGGATACCAAAGTGTCACTACTCCCATCAGGTGGGTGGTGCCACATAAGGCAAAGATAAAAAATAAACCCACCAGCAGCATCACCGTCTTGGGAGGCAGATCCTGACGCTCATACCTAAAGTAAACAATGGCAACCGCCACCGAGTAATACCCCAGGACAGTCAGTAGATCTGACGTTAAGTGCAGCCATACTAACCCCGGTTTCCAGAGGTAGCAATGCCCGTGAGGAATGAAATTAGTCGAAAAAAATGTGCTGAAGAGGTCAGGCATATTAGTTTACGGGACTCTCAAGTTAATTAGAGCGTTTCATCAATTCCACCAGATGACCCCAGCAGCGAGATGAATCGCCGCAGGCCCGAAAGTTCACCGCCCTAGGGTCATAGCGCGTCGCGATTGCTTGATACTGCTTGAGCTTGGCGAAAAAGTTCTCAATCAAATGACGGGCTTTGTACAATTCCGTATCGTAAGTTCGCTGGGTCTTGCGGTGGTGGTGAGGTGGAATCACGGCGCTCTTCCCCTCGGCATTGAGGCGGTTAATCACAGCCTGATTTGCATCATAGCCCTTTGTCAGCCAGCAGTGTACCTGCTACCAGTAACGGCGGTAGTTGGTCGGCTCCTTCTGGGGTCACCAGCTTGTCCGGGGGTGAGGCGAAACCCCAACGGATTGCCCAACGCATCCACGCGCTCGCATGAATCTTGTTACTCAATCGCCCTTTGCTGCCTCCAATTGCTTCATTCCTACGTTCCTCAAAAAGCTCAGCAGGAAAATGTTTCTTTCAAGTGGGAAAATGCCTGAATTAAAACTAAGTGTACCGCCGGGAAATAGTGGGTAAATGTGCTTTAATATATGTCCAAATTCGCTCCTAAAAACGAAAATCAAAAATGTTAGAATTCGATCGCCTGTTCCAAACAATCGAAGAATTAGTAATGCTGCACTCACCCAGCGGTGCGGAATCGGAAATTAACCAGCGGTTGATGGAAAAATTCGCCGCCCTGGGAGTGAATGCTTGGGTCGATCGCGCGGACAATGCGATCGCCCTAATTAAGGGTCGCAATCCCGAAAAGTCGATCGCCATTACCGCCCACAAAGACGAAATTGGCGCCCTAGTTAAAACAATAGGCGAGAGGGGCCGCGTGGAAGTCCGCAGATTGGGCGGCTCGTTTCCTTGGGTTTACGGCGAAGGCGTGGTGGATTTGCTCGGAGACAAGCAAACAATTAGCGGCATTCTCAGCTTCGGTTCCCGCCATGTTTCTCACGAATCTCCTCAGAAAGCTCAGCAGGAAGATGTTTCTTTAAAGTGGGAAAATGCCTGGATCGAAACTAAGTGTACCGCCGAGGAATTAGCCGAGGCCGGAATTCGACCGGGCACGCGGATGGTGGTGGGAAAGCACCGCAAGCGCCCGCTGCGGTTGAAGGACTGGATCGCCAGCTACACTCTGGACAACAAGGCTTCAGTGGCGATTTTGCTGGCTCTGGCGGAATGTTTGAAAGAGCCTGCGGTGAATGTTTATTTGGTAGCGTCGGCGAAGGAGGAGGTTGGGGCGATCGGAGCTTTGTATTTCACGCAGCGCCAGCCGTTGGACGCGCTGATCGCTTTGGAAATTTGCCCTCTGGCACCGGAATACCCGATTCATGACGGCGAAAACCCGGTTTTGCTGGTTCAGGACGGCTACGGAGTGTACGATGAAGGATTGAACGCCCAATTGCGCGCAGCAGCCGCAGTATCTGATGTAGAGGTTCAGTTGGCGGTAATTAGCGGTTTTGGGAGCGATGCTTCGATCGCCATGAAGTTCGGCCACGTAGCCCGCGCTGCTTGTTTGGCTTTCCCCACCCAGAACACCCACGGCTTTGAAATTGCTCATCTCGGGGCGATCGGCAATTGCGCCGCCATCCTCAAAGCCTACTGTGACGAGCTTTCGGACGAGTAGAAAAAAAACTTTCGCAAAGTAGTTGACAGATTGGGAAAGATTAGTTAAGGTAATAAAGGTGCGGAACACAAGCAAACGCAACGCGCCCCCATCGTCTAGAGGCCTAGGACACATCCCTTTCACGGATGCGACGGGGATTCGAATTCCCCTGGGGGTATTGAAAATTTAACTCAGATATCAAATTGATATCTAGCAACTGGTAAAGGCAACAAGCCCGCTCCACACGCTAGTTATCATTTTTGTTTTTGGGGCGATCGAGAAATTGGGTCTTGGCTTAGAACCCACATTCCGCTCTTGGACTGTCACACCGTGATAATTTTCGCCTTTGACGAGTCTGAACCTCCTGCTGTGAGAAAGTTTCACGCCTTCATAGGAAAAACCATCTCCTCTTCAACCAATTCTCAAAAACTAGCGACTGTTGACTTGGGATTTAGTCAAAATTGATCCAAACCTCATGGCTTGCTCAAAAATATCTGAATGTGACAGTCAAAGGGCGGAATGTGGGTTCTAACATTTGTGCAGGCTCTCTGAACCTTTCCCGATTGTAGAGCATCCAGGCACTTTCCAAAGCTGTTTTCGCGCTCGATTTAGCCGATAAAATTTCCGGAAGTTTGTAGTCAGGACTTTAGTGCTTTTAATCAGGACTAAAGTCCTGACTACGAACACAATTCCCAATTCCCAAGTATATTTATTTTTCAACCATTCGATCGAGCTTTTCCCTAACCAACAAATGTAACAGCGATCGCAGCAAAAACAAGCCGCCGAATCCCGAAACCGCAAAAGCGACGATCGCCCCCGTTTGATATCCGCCCACCAGCAGCACAGCACCCGACAGCACCGCAAAACCCGCCAGACAAGCAAAAATTAGAGTTTTCAAAGCTAAATTAATCCGTTTCAAGGCTCTTTCGCTCTCGATATTTCGCACTCTAATTTGCAGTTCGCCCTCTTCAATTCGCTGCTCCAAACGCTTGATAAAAACTTGCGATTTGCTCGGCTGCCGTAACTTATATGTAATAAAACTTCGCGCTTGTCTTGCCAATTCTCCGATCGCATTTCCCCGCCCCTTGCTCACCGCAATACTCTTGACAAAAGGCTGAGCGGATGCTATGAAATTGTAGTTTGGGTCGAGAGTTCTAGCAATGCCGTCGAGAGTGGTCACCGATTTGACAATAAACATCATTTCTGCTGGCAACCGAAACGGTTGCTGCTCGAACATGATATACAGTTCGTTCTTAATTTCATTAAAAGCTTGAAAGTCGATCGGCTTATCAATAAACTTATCCAACAGAAAAGCAATCAGCCTGCGCACCGGCATCATATCCGGCATCGGCTCAACTAAGCCCATAGTAATTAAAGTATTGAGTACCTCGTCAGTATCCTTTCTCAGCACAGCAAAAAAAGTCTTGACCATTTGGTCTTTAGCCAGAGACTTAACCTCAGCCATCATCCCAAAATCGTAAAAAATCAAGCTGCCATCTTCTGTCACCGCCAAATTTCCCGGATGCGGGTCAGCTTGAAAAAAACCGTCAATTAACAACTGTTTCAAATAACAGCAAATTCCTAGTTGGTTGAGCTTCACAATATCTACTCCAATCGCTTCTAAACTAATGCGATCGTCAACCTTAATGCCGGGTGCGTATTCTAGAGTCAGCACTTTTTTAGTCGTGTATTGCCAGTAGACTTTCGGGACAATAACCTGAGGATATTCTCGAAAATTATGGCTAAATCGATCGGAATTTTTACCTTCTTGCACGTAGTCAATTTCTTGATATAAAATCTTAAAAAACTCGTGATAAATAGATTCCAGACCGTACTTGCGAGTCCCAGGCAAATAGCGATCGCAAAAACGCATCACTTGGCGCACCGCCTTCACATCCAAATTAAATAAACTTTCCAAACCCGGACGCTGCACCTTTACAATCACATCTTCCCCGGTGTGCAGCCTCGCTTTGTGTACCTGTCCCAGACTCGCAGCAGCGATCGGCAACGGGTCAAAATCGCGGTACAAAGCATAAATATCCTTGCCTAACTCTGATTCTACAAGAGCGATCGCCTCTTCGGAACTAAACTGAGGAACCCGATCCTGCAACTGTTCGAGTTCCTTCACATACTCAAGCGGCAGCAAATCCGCCCGAGTCGAGAGAGACTGCCCGATTTTAATAAAGGTTGGGCCTAAATTAAGCAAAGTATTGACTAACCAATGAGCGCGAATTCTTCTAGTATGAGGAGAATTATTTTGCAGCAGTCCATCCCACCACAAAAAAAACATAAACTTTCCCGCCGCTGCAAAAATGTCTATTTGTCGTGCCAGCGGCGAATATTTAGAACGTTGCCAACGGAGGGTTTTAGGTGCAGCTTTTATGAGCATAATATTGGCTATCGAGTTCCATGCACCGCGACAATTTTTAGAGGATAGTCAAAGACGCTTAAATCGGCTTTTACGAAAATACTTCGTAGGCTTTTGAAACAGTTAAAAAACTCAGTTTCTTTGGTTTCTACTCCATAATATCATCTCCGGTTATACAATCATAATTCAGTTTGCAGCAAGGGATTTAGTCCCGATAAATTCATTAAGAGAGGACGATCGCACTCACTACAAATACGCGCTAATTACGGGTAAATAACCGAACATCATATAAGTCTTGGGGAGAATCAGCAATGAAGAATCGGCAATTTAGAAGCGAAACCAGACAAACAAATCAAAAAGGAGGATTTGGTAGTAGCGTTTGCCAGATCCAAATCTCCCTTTAAAAGCAAGTCTTCGCCTGTTCGCTGCCAATAATTCACAACCGCTTTTCCACCAAACTATTATTCTAGATTACAGAGTTCCGCTGGAAATTGTGGCAGAGTCAGAGTAAAAGATGTGCGCCACAACTCGTCAGCTTCAAAACTTTCTGCCGGACAGCTAGACACATCAATAGTACCATTCAAGTGCTGTACTAAACACTTTACCAGCGCCAGACCCAAACCCGTACCGGCGATAGCTTGGTCAGTAATGCCAGTGCCGCGGCGGAACTGGTCAAAGATGTAGGGCAAATCAGCAGCAGAAATGCCCGACCCGAAATTAGAAACGCTCAGGACAATATAGCCGGCAACCTCAGACGCCTCTAAAACTACCGTCGTTCCAGAAGCCGAGTATTTTCCAGCATTAGTCAGCAGTTCCAGCAGCACCCGATTGAGAATATCCGGATCGGTTTCCCAGCAAGGGGTCAACTTGGGCAAATCCACCTTCAAAGTCAATTGCTTATCCGCCCACAATTTCTCAAAATCCCCAGCTAAATCTTGAACTAAACGGTTGAGATCGATTTTGATTAGAGAAATCGGGGCTTGGTGAGGCTCAAACTGCTTGATGGTCAGCAAATCGTTAATCAGAGATGTTTGCTTAGTACACTGCTGCTCTAGAATGTCTAGATACTTAGCCCGACTCGCTGACGGCTGTTCAGCTTGTTTGAGCATCAGAATCGCCAGCTTCATGATTGTTAAAGGGGTGCGCAACTCGTGACTCATAGTGCTGAGAAACTCGTCTTTAATCAGCTTCAATTTGCGTAGTTGCTCTAGTTGAATGGCAGATTGTTCGTACAGTTTCCCCTGCACGTCGAGACTTTGCTGCAACTGAGCGGTTCTGTCTTCGACTAGGGTTTGCGCTTCCTTGAGCGTCTGAGTTTGGATAATCACCCTGCTCGCTTGAGCGCTGACTGATTCGAGAACTTCTAATTCTTCAGGGCTCCAAGCGCGGGGCTCGGAGTGCTGCAAAACCAAGAACCCCAAGACTGTTTCCTGGTTGCGATCGCCCGTGAGGGGAACCAGCAGCAAGCCGCGAATGCCTTGGAGTTTCAAGATTTCTGTGGCGCCCTCTTGTTCGTTGCCGATTAATTCGCCTGCGTCAGCGAGGGCGAGGGGCTTGGGTGCGCTGTGGAATGCTTTGCGGCACAAATTAGATTCCGACAGCAACAAAGGGGGAGAGTTATTTGGTTTTGAGTTGGGAATTTTGGATTTGGAATTAGCAGTTTTCTCCTTGTTTTTTGTTTTGGATGTCGAGCTTTTTTTTGCCGGATCGCTTTGTGCTATTGCCTGTTTGTTTGCATCTTTTTTCAGAGCGGCTTCGCAAACTAATTCGACTTTGGCTTTGGGCGTTTGATTGGGGGAGCGAGTTTTAAAGGGAGGATCTGTATATTTCAATAGCAGGATTTGACCTTTATCTACTTCCAGGGTATCGACGGTATTTTCAATAACTTGCTGCAATATGCGATCGACTTCTGAATGTGTGTCGATCGATGCAGCAACTGACATGAGTAGATTTTTGTATTTAGCTTGTCGCTGTAACTGTTCGTTTAAGCTGGCAATTTCTTGAGTTTTTTGAATGTGAGAAATCGCGATACCGATCCCGTCCGATGCTGCTTCTAGGCGCTGCAGGTCGGCTGCCGACCACTCGTGAGGGTGCGACTTACCAAGAATCATCATGCCATTTACAGCCCCTCCAAATCGCGCAGGCCCTGCCAAAATTGCCCGAAAAGGCAGCGGTGTCACAGGGAAATTCGGCGATGAAGCTGCCAGACTATCTTGATAGTCGGATATCGCCACTCTCTCGCCCTTTGCTAGCAGGTTTGCCCAGATGGGATGTTCGAGTAATATGCTAGGCGATTTTAATTTGGTGGTTTGGGAGTGTTCCGGTGTTTGAGCTTCCGCGGCAGCATCGGCAGCATTTGGGCGATCGCTGCTATTTTCCCAGCAAGCATTCGGATTTACTACTTTCTGGTCAACCACAGCAGCAACCAAACAGAAATCTGCCCCCCATGCAACCCCCAAAGTATTTGCTATTTGCAGCAGGATTTGTCGATCAAAGCTGGTCGCGAGAATTTGGCAAATTTGTCGCCCGAGGAGGGCAGGATCGACCTGGTACTGCATAAGACGATCCAGAAATTTTTGGATTGATACTGGTTCTGGGATTTGCGGTAAATGCAAAGTGCAAGACTCGGACGGCGATCGGTCGATCGACGTAAACTCTTGATTTCCCTGGCGATCGATCATGGCAACCAAGCCTTTATTCTAAGATGTTTGAGCCGGCTCGCGCTGCAAATATAGAACCGATCCATAACTGTCGCCTTGACTGTTATGAGTCTGCTTTCTGTATTTGCGCAGCCTGTCGGCGGGTCACTAGATATCTGAAAATATACCCAGATTTGACTGAGTTCTATTTTCCTATTTTCTACCCTTCGATCTGTACGGGCTGAACTTTACCCTCCTTGACCGGATGATAATAAATCCCCTTCCCGCTAATTTCGACCGTTATTGATAGTATGAAGCTTTTCTAGAGACCGCCTAGTGACACCCCTCTCCTCACCCTGTGATGTTTCCTATTTAAGTTTGTGATCCTAACAAATTTTTATTTTGATACCAATCCGCCGATCGAGTCACGCTGAGCGCAAAAATTGAAAATCCCCAAATTATCACTCATAACATAGCTGAGAGTTTGCGAGTGTTTGCTCAAAAACTCATTTTTCACAACTTCTAGAGCAGCAGGGCAAACTCTCTTGTTAGATTTATCCTACTTACCTGCTTACTTATTTTGTGCTTCCTGTTGGGCTTTATCGCTATTTTGGCGGTAAAGTGCCGTCCGGTTCAGAGCAGTTGTGTGGCGGGGATGCTTGGAGGGCACGGCGGCCATCAAATCCGAAGCTTGCTGCCACTTAGCAGCTACGACTAACCAATCCTCGCGAGATTGAGCGGTTTTGCTGTCGGTGGCTGCTTGCGAGGCGACTCGCACTGCCTGTGCAAAAGAGTCAACACCAGAATTAGCAGTCTCCTTAGAAATTTTCAAAACAGCTTTTGCCTCAGAGGGAGCAGCAGTGGCAACTGCTTGGCTGTTGGCTTGTGTGCTGTTGAGCGCTTGGGAATTGAGTCCTTTGTAGATGGCGGCCGCGGCCCCGAGCAACAGCACGGTCAAGCTGATGCCGCCGACGATACCGCGCTGAAATTGCCGCGGTTCCTGCATCGATCGAGGTACAGCCATTCTCGGCAAAGCCCGCTTGCTTGCAAGAGCTTGGCGTTCGTGATGGGCGGCGGCCAAACGCTTGAACAAATTCGGCTTTCTGAGTTTAATTTCTTGAGACCACAGCAGTTGATTCTCCGAATCGCGGCTAATTTCTTCGAGCCACAGCAATTGGTGTTCTCGGACAAGCCGGCTGTTGATGTTGACTCGGCGAATATTGTGGGGCGAAATGCCCTCCAAAATTTCTTGGACTCGATCGACCAAGCTAGACTGTTCGAGCAGTTGAGGTGTTGCAGCTTCGCACAGCAGTTGCAGCACACCCTCTGCAAACACGGCTCTGGCCCTGACACTTACCTGTGCCAGTTTGTCGTTAAGGATTTGAATAATCGCTGCAACCGAGCCCTCGCGAGCTTGTCGAGCAATGTCATCTATTGGATTCGCCATAAAACTATCTTGACGCTTAGCAAGCCGTTAATTGTTAACCCAAAGTCTCGGATCTAATTTTTACTCATACAGGTTATCACTGACACTGCCAGGTTAAAATGAACAGATGCAAATTTTGCATACCGATCCACTTAAAATTATCACCACAGCATCGAGCGAGGCTAACAGGAAATAAACTATGGGTAAAGTAATTAGCGGTCAAATTTTTGTTGTAGACGACAACATCGATACAGATCAAATTATCCCTGCCGAATACCTGACCCTGGTTCCCTCGAAGCCGGACGAGTACGAGAAACTAGGCAGTTACGCGATGATTGGGTTGCCCGATCGCTACGGTAAGTTTATCGAATCCGGCGAACAGAAAACCCGGTATCCGATTATAATTGCCGGGGAAAATTTTGGCTGCGGTTCTTCGCGGGAGCACGCTCCGATCGCTCTGGGGGCCGCCGGCGTCACAGCAGTGGTGGCTTTGTCTTACGCGCGCATTTTCTTTCGCAATTGCTCGGCTACTGGCGAATTGTACCCGATAGAATCAGTCGATCGGCTGTGCGACTTGTTTGTAACCGGTCAAGAAGTGACGATCGATTTTACAGCAGAGCAAATTATCAACCACACTCTCGATCGAACTTTCTCGCTCAAACCTTTAGGAGAAGTAGGCCCGGTAATAGATGCCGGAGGCTTGTTTGACTACGCGCGCCAAACGGGAATGATTGCTGCTCGGTAAAGACTGCAAAGAAACCCGAGGGCAACCACGGGGGGATTGCCTACAAAAACCGGGTTTCTTAATTTTGTTTGTATTGATGTCCGCCTACTTTAATTTTGAAAGTTAGTAGTGCCTAACAAGTATAGAACCCATTTGACATCTAAGAAGAGGGTGCAAGTCTTTTAATCATCAGCCTAATAAAACAAAGGTTGAGCTTGGCAGTCGCATTATCCAAAGTCCTCTCAAAGTTCTTGACTAAAATTTTACATCTTTCCATCCAAGAATTTGAGCGTTCAATTACCCACCTTACTTTAACTGGAACAAATCCTGATTTGCCTTGCGCTTCTTTTTGTGCTTTCGATGGTTTTGCTGAAAGCTCAAACTTGATTTTTGTCATAATCTGTGGATAAATTTTCTCTAACTCTTTTGTGAGATGTTCACTCCTGGTAGCCGTTATCTAGGGCTTGCTGAATAATCGATCGCTTTCTGGCGAGCGGGAGTGATCGATATATTCAAGCAGCGTTAACGATGAGTTTTTCCTGCCTTATTTTTAGTGAAATATAAGCGCAAGTTATGTTAAGTCCAAAAACAGGCATTGTTTGATCCGCTCGACATAAAAACACATAAAAAACCCGGCGCCACCAGGTAGAAAGGTTCATGACTAAAAAAGTGATAGCAATAGTGGTTTGTGAAGTATTATCAAGTTTTGCCATGATACGATTGAGACCGAATCTTCGTTTACCTTCCCCGAATTTACCCTCAATCGCATTCCTAATTCTGTCATCTTCCAACGCTTGCCTCTTTTTTGATTTACTCACATTTGCTGGCGGTCTTCCTAATGGCGGCCCACTCAGCCTAATGCCTTTTTCTTTACACCATGCTCGGTTTTCCCGATTTCGGTAAATGCGATCTGCATGAACTGACTCTGGATAATACCCTGTGAATTTATGATATGCTTCTACTTGTGTTTTTAAGTCCCCTGATTCGTTAAAGTTATCCCAGCTCATCCGGTATAAAAATACATATCCCTCAAAACAACTGGCTGAGAGTTTGGCTCCAAACTCTACGCTTTTTCCTGCTTTTCCTCTGACAATAGGACGAATGTGGGGTTGACTTAAACTTACTATTCTATCCTCAATGCTCTGTTTATTGTTATCAAATAACCATTGCTGTTGGCGATAGACCTCTGTGAGGACTAGCAAGGTTTTATATTGCTTTTTGCTCAGGCGTTCGAGGGTCGCACCTGACTCGATTAGCTGTTCAATATGAGCGAGGTTTCTTTTGATATATTGAAGTTGTTTTTTAATTGCCTGTCTTTTTTTGTTGCGGGATGGTCTTCTTTTGGAGTTTAGACTAAGCAGGTCAAAAAGTGCGCTCGCCCAAAGACCGGCAAACGTCCATACTCCAACGGCAACG
>NZ_JAUBPO010000148.1:0-12935 GCF_036700785.1 Microcoleus sp. S28C3
TAATCAATCCTCAACATTTAAGAAATTGGTTTGCTAATTGTTGCTATTGTACTTCATAACAGCGGGAACCGCTGTATCTTTGCAGGGTGAGTGGTCTAGTGCAGAAACAAGCCTAGAAGGTATTCCAGAAATTCTCAGCAAAATCGAGGAGGAAGCACCTCGTCAACTTTCTGAAGCCAAGTGGCTCACAACTCTAGGTGGCATACTAAAGCAACAAGGCAAACTCGATGAAGCCGCCGCTACTTTCCAACAGGTAGTTGAGATTAACGAAGCTTTAAACGACCAGCGTTCGGTTGCGTTCGGACTCAACGGTTTAGCCGGAATCTTCCAGCAACAAGGCAAACTCGATGAAGCCGCCGCTACTTTCCAACGGGTAGTTGAGATTAGGGAAGCTTTCAACGACCAGCGTTCGGTTGCGTTCGGACTCAACGGTTTAGCCGGAATCTTCCAGCAACAAGGCAAACTCGATCAAGCTGCCGCCACTTTCCAACAGGTGGTTGAGATTAGCGAAACTTTAAACGATCGACGACAGATTGCGATCGGACTCAACGGTTTAGCCGGAGTCTTGCAGCAACAAGGCAAACTCAATGAAGCCGCCGCCACTTTCCAACGTCGAGTTGAGATTAGCGAAGCTTTCAACGACCAGCGTTCGGTTGCGATCGGACTCAACGGTTTAGCCGGAGTCTTGCAGCAACAAGGCAAACTCGATGAAGCCGCCGCTACTTTCCAACGGGTAGTTGAGATTAACGAAGCTTTAAACGACCAGCGTTCGGTTGCGATCGGACTCAACGGTTTAGCCGGAGTCTTGCAGCAACAAGGCAAACTCGATGAAGCCGCCACTACTTTCCAACGGGTAGTTGAGATTAACGAAGCTTTAAACGACCAGCGTTCGGTTGCGTTCGGACTCAACGCTTTAGCCGGAGTCTTGCAGCAACAAGGCAAACTCGATCAAGCTGCCGCCACTTTCCAACAGGTGGTTGAGATTAGGGAAGCTTTCAACGACCAGCGTTCGGTTGCGTTCGGACTCAACGGTTTAGCCGGAATCTTCCAGCAACAAGGCAAACTCGATCAAGCTGCCGCCACTTTCCAACAGGTGGTTGAGATTAGCGAAGCTTTCAACGACCAGCGTTCGGTTGCGTTCGGACTCAACGGTTTAGCCGGAGTCTTGCGGGAACAAGGCAAACTCGATGAAGCCGCCGCTACTTTCCAACGGGTAGTTGAGATTAACGAAGCTTTAAACGACCAGCGTTCGGTTGCGATCGGACTCAACGGTTTAGCCGGAGTCTTCCAGCAACAAGGCAAACTCGATGAAGCCGCCGCTACTTTCCAACGTCGAGTTGAGATTAACGAAGCTTTAAACGACCAGCGTTCGGTTGCGATCGGACTCAACGGTTTAGCCGGAGTCTTGCAGCAACAAGGCAAACTCGATGAAGCCACCGCTACTTTCCAACGGGTAGTTGAGATTAACGAAGCTTTCAATGACCAGCGTTCGGTTGCGATCGGACTCAACGGTTTAGCCGGAGTCTTGCGGGAACAGGGTCGCCATGAAGAAGCCATCCAAACGCTCGATCGCATTTTTGCTATTGTGAAGCAGCTTGACAATCAACAACAGCAGGTCATGACATTGATCCGTTTAGGTGCATTCTCACAACAACAAGGGAACCTTAACGATGCGATAAATTATTTTGAGCTTAGCCTTGAACTTAGCAAAGAAATAGGCGATCAACAGCTCCAAATGCAAGCCATGAGGGGTTTAGGAGAACTACTGCATCATCAAGGGTGTTTGTTGCTAAAGGAAAAAGAATCTTGGAACGAAGCGGAGGAAGTTCTCCGTCGCAGTCAGGAGATTTTTGAAGAGTTGGACGCTCTCCGCAATTTAGCAATGGTGTTAAATAGCTTGGGAGGATTGTTACGAAAACAGGGAAAATGGGAGGCAGCGGAGACAATGCTTCGATACGGCTACAATCTAGCCGAGAAACTCAAAGATAAGCGAGGACAGGCAATTATCTTCAATAGTTTAGGTCAGGTCTTGAGCCAACAGCAAGACGCTGAAAAATTTAAATTAGCTATCATGTATTTTCGAGCAAGTATCAAACTTGGACAAGAACTTAATGAGCAACCCCACCTAGCGAAAGTTTACACGGCAATGGGTCAAGCTTTACTGAGCAATCGAGAAACAGAACAAGCTGTCATCCAACTCATCCAAGGTTTTGAAATTGATGAAAAATCGAGAAATAGCTTTGGTTTAGCTTTCGTTACTCAGGATTTAACTTCTGCACTAGGAAAGTTAGGTAGACAGAACGAAGCGTTAGCTTATTGCCAACGTGCGCTGGCAATTGCTCCCAAAAATCGACAACTTCAAGAATTATGCGATCGACTTTCCTCTCCAAATTCCATCAAAAAGGGTACAGTCAAACACATCCGCTACAATACACAGCAACGCTGCTACTGGGGTCATATTACCCCGAACGATCGCACTGCCGATATCTACTTCCGCGAAGGCTTCATCGATTCGGACTGTATCGCTCAACTTAAACCAGGTGCGATCGTAGAAGTTGAAGTTGAGCAAACCGCAAAAGGACCCTGCGCTAACAATATTAGGGCTTGCTGAATAATTGGAAAAAAGTGACGCCATACAATGGTATAACTCCTTCCTCAACTTCCTCAATATAATTTGAAACCCGATCGCCCACGAAAACTAATCTAACATTATACAAAAAAAAAGCGGCTCCGCTTGTCGCAGAACCGCCGTCACAGAGGATGAAAAATCAAAACTTAACGGACTGCACCATGTACAGAAGGTGATTCAATTGTTTTCATGAAGTACAGCTTCACTAATTGCCAGCCGTTCGACAAATACAGAGGCAATTTTTGGAAGAATTGCAAGAATTTCGGAGTTTCAGAAGCAACAATTGCGGTCAACTGCTGATTGTTCTTGAGGCAAATATCCAGCCGTTCGTAAAACTCGGGGTTGTTCACGTCGAGCATCACGGGGAATACGCGGCCTGCTGTTTCGTTGGTCTTTTTAATCACTTCAATGTCGTATTCGCGAGCATCAAGTCCGAGCGATCGATAAAAACCGGCGCGCTGGATATCATTGAGATACATTGTCGCGAACACTGACAGCAAGAAGAAACGGCACCAAAGTTTAGCGCGCCAATCGTTCAACATCTGAGGCTGAGCTCTCATCACCGCATCAAAGAAATCTCCGTGGCGGTTTTCATCCTGGCACCAATTTTCAAAGAATCGGAAAATCGGATAAATCTGGTCTTCAGGATGGGCTTTTAAGTGCTGATAAATCGTGATGTAGCGCCAATAACCGATCTTTTCCGACAAGTAAGTTGCGTAGAAAATAAACTTCGGCTTAAAGAATGTGTAACTGCGGCTCTTAGTCAAGAAACCCAAATCTAGCGACAAATTAAAGTCCGAGAGAGCTTTGTTGAGGAATCCGGCGTGCCGCGCTTCGTCGCGGGACATCAGCATGAAACCTTCGGCCAACACGGGATTTTTTCCTTTGAGCCTGCGTCCCAATTCTTTGTAAAGCAAGAATCCAGAAAACTCAGCGGTGCAGGAACGTTCCAGAAACTCAATGAACAACTGGCGCTTTTCGCCGTCGATGTGTTCCCAAGATTGATCGAACTCGGCATCCCGCACGAAGTGGTTTTTGTTGTAGTCAACGCGGAACTCTTGGATAATTGCTTCTAGTTCGGCTTCATTTACCGAGATGTCCATTTTGGCCATCTCGTCAAAATCTGTTGTGTAAAATCTCGGCGTGAGAATAGTTTCTTTGGCTGGGGCTTTCACTCCCGGCCGCATTTCTTCAAAAGTGGGTTTTTTGAGGGAATCTACCATATGTTTATTGGATTTCTGGTTATAACTACTCTGAGTTTCAGTTGCCTGTTACTGCGGGCGATCGATCGCCCCTGTCTGTTCGTCTTCGGCAGACCGCCCGACCGGCCTCGTTATACTTTACCAAGCTCTCGACCCTGGAAATATATTGCTGGCGTTAAGAATTGCTACGCAGAATTACTTATGGGAGTGTGGGAGACTGGGAGTGGGGGAGACTGGGAGTGGGGAGACTGGGAGAATTGCAATTTTTGTATTCTCTCTTCCTTCAATACTTCGGACAGTTTTTTAACGGCCCTGTAAGCCTTACAGAGAAAGCCCTGCCATTTTTAACGCATTTTAGGAAACTTAGGGCTGGACTTAAACCTTGAAATAATAGTCCACCATATAGCCAGTCTGGGTTTCGGACACTCGATAATATATAAAACTGTCCGAAGTATTGTTCCTTCAGATGATGCACAAATCTCTCCTCGTGTCAAACTGTTCAAACACTAAATAGAAAGTACAAAATATAGAGAGGGAGTCCAATAGTTAGAATAACCAAGCAGGACGGTCAGAAAATGAGCAATTTAGGTGTTAGTTACCTTTTATGGGCAGCTTGTTTTTTCGGCCCATTCGGACTCCACCGCCTCTACAACGGCAAAATTGGTACGGGTTTACTGTGGCTGTTTACCTTTGGTTTGTTTGGGTTCGGGCAATTGTTTGACTTGCTGCTGCTGCCGAACATGGTGGACGAACACAATGCCACTCTCAGGGGCAAACTCGGCGTATCTCGCGAAGGTATACCGCTATATCCCAGCAGCGGGGCGATCGCCGCGACATACCCCAAGCAAACTCCCGACCAGTTAGGGGTTAAACTCCTGAAGGCAGCTTATACCAAGAAGGGAAGATTATCTGTCACCCAAGGGGTGATGGCAACCGGCGCTACTTTTGCCGAAGTGGAAGAAGCTTTCACGGCAATGCTCAAAACGGGTTATGTCAGTATCGAGAACGATTCAGTAACTGGTGTCGTGATCTACCACTTTCACGAACTTTAGAGGCTGCGGGTGCGTCAGAATCGGGGATTTTATGTGTGGTTCGAGAAGCTAATCGCTGACGCAACCTACTACTCGCCGAACGTCTGAGCACTCGCCGAACGTCTCACGCCTAAAATCTAAAATCTAAAATCTAAAATCTAAAATCGACTGACGAATGCCTTCTGACGGATGCCTTCTGACGAATGCCGTTTGTGGAGGAAGCATTGCTGGCAAAATCGGCTAGAATGTTTGTTTGTCTATATAAGCAGAAAGTATTTAGCGTCATGGCAGTCCCTAAGAAGAAAACCTCCAAATCCAAGAAGAATATGCGCAAGGCCACATGGAAGCGCAAAGCTGTAGTGGCAGCTCAGAAAGCTCTGTCCCTGGGCAAATCTGTTCTGACTGGGCGTTCCAACAGCTTCGTATATCCCGGCAATGAAGAAGAAGAGGAAGAATAGAAACAAAATACAGGGCATTGGGCGAACCCGATGCCCGATCGATCAATCCATTTTTGCGGTTGGTAAAATCAGCATGGCATCGCCAAACGAATAAAAGCGGTACTGATGCTCGATCGCTTCTCGGTACAAATCCAACAGCCGAGGCCTTCCAATCATCGCACTTACCATCATCATCAAAGTAGAGCGGGGCAAGTGAAAATTGGTAATCATCCCCTCTACAACCCGCCACTTGTAACCAGGGTATATAAACAAATTTGTCTGGCCGCAAAAAGGCTGCAAGGAAAAATCGCCGCTCGCCGCCGCCGCTCCCTCTAAAGCTCGCACTGCTGTCGTACCCACCGCAAAGATTCGCCCGCCTCTAGCTTGAGTTTCGCGGATTTTCTCGACAGTGGCGGGGGGTACTTCCACCCATTCGCCGTGCATTTGGTGAGCCGTCACATCTGCCACCTCCACCGGGCGAAACGTCCCTACTCCCACGTGTAAGGTTACAAAAGTTTTTTCGATTCCCCGCTGCTGCAAGCGACTGAACAAATCTTCGGTGAAGTGCAGGCCTGCTGTGGGGGCAGCCACCGCCCCAAGCCGATCGGCATAAACAGTCTGGTACTGTTCCGCTGAAGCTTGGGAATTTTCGATGTATGGCGGCAGGGGTACGTGGCCGTATTCGTCCAAAAACTTCGCCAGACTCGCATCTGTGGGGATGTCAAACTCCAGCAGCCGCCCTCCTGTTGCGTCGTCCCTGGCGATAACTGTCGCAGTCAATCGACGATCATCGATCGCGGCGGCTTGGGGAAGGCAACAGCAAGGAGCTGCTGCGGAGTCCTCACTTGCTGGGGCGATCGGGTCAAACTCAATTTGCGACCCCAACTTTAAGCGTTTCCCGGGTTTAACCAAAGCCAGCCAGCAGTTGTGCTGCCGTTCTTCCATCAACAATATCTCCACAGCCGGGCCGTTGGGTTTGTGCCCGTAGAGCCTCGCTGGCAGCACGCGGGTGTTGTTGAGTACCAGCAAGTCTCCGGGCTCCAGCAAATCTGGCAAATCCCGGAAAATCCGGTGTTGCTGGCTGCTGGGAGAATCGACAGCCAGCAACCGAGAACTGTCCCTCGGCACTGCGGGATTTTGGGCAATGCGCGAGGGCGGAAGTTCGTAGTCGTAGCCGTCCAAAGACCAGTCAATCTCTGTCATCGAGTGAATTCCTGTGCGATCGATCTGTCAACTGGGTAACAAATTGGGTAAAAACCCCCATCCAAAGTCGGGTGCTTTTCCCCTTGTGGCGGCGGGTATAGCCCGCCATGATAGAGGTATAGCATCAGCTTTGCTCGAAGGATCGTTATGGAATACCTCTACTATATCGCCAATACTAGCCTTACTCTGAGAGTCGTGGATTACCTGCGCACAGCTCATCATCTTCCCTTGCAATTTATCACTGTTATTCACCAAATAGACGGCTGGGTGGTGAAGGTGAAAATGAGCCAATATTTAACTCCAGAATTGCACGGGGATTTTCGGGCTTTTATGAACGAACTCGGGATTCCTTACGATCCTGAAATTCGCTTGCAAATGGCTCTTTGGAGTTTGGAAACGGGACAGTCGCCGCTGAGCGTGATGCGCCGCTACCAGGTGGCAGTGGTTTGTCACGGCAGCCCTGACCGCAAGGAAATTGAAGCGTTTCGCCAACAGTTTGTCAAGGGCCTGGGATATTGCCCGGAAACTCTCGCCTAGACTGCTACTCATATAAATTAGCTGTTATGGCAGAGGAGGAGAGGGAGAGAGGGAGAAGATTTAACGCTTTTTTCACGTCCGTTAAAGATCGAGAGAGAAATGCGCAACAGCCTAGGGAAATTAACAATTAAAAACTACTTAGTGGCATTGCTTTGTGATTTTACCCTCTAATTTTTAATTATATATTTTTAATTGCTAAAAGCAGATCGAATGTATTCTTGCAGGGTAAGGCGGTAGTTTTCTGCAAGGGCGGATTGAGAGTTCGCTGCTGTTAACGGTAATATTTGTTTAGTGTTTGGTCGTGAAGGTTCGCACCTGACTAGGGCGACATCAAAGCGACAAGAATTATTTGCTAAATCTGGACGAGTGCTTAAAAATATTTCGGCTGTTTGCCAAAGTTTGGCTTGTTTTGTGGTAGTAACAGCCAGCATTCCACCAGCATCCCAATTTCCCCGGCGGCGAGTTTTTACCTCGACAAATGCTAAGGTTGGGGATTTGTGATTGGGAAGAACTCGGTTTTTTTCGCTTCCTTCATCTCTTCCGAGTGCGATGATGTCAATCTCTCCCCAGCGACAGTGCCACTGTCGGTGCAGGATTTCCCAGCCTTGCTGCTGCAACCACTCGGCGACTAATTTTTCTCCCAATGTGCCGATATCCCGAGAGTTTGGGGATTGGGGGGAATTCGAGTCAGCCGTCGCGATCCTCTTTGAGGGCTTCGCGATCATCGGGCGATCGCGCTTTCTGGTAGAATTCAATTCTGAACTGTCACTGCTGCCCATTAGCTTTAACTTATGAATTCTCGAATTCGCCAACATGGCAAAAATATTTATACTTTCTTGCTGAGTTTTGTTATTTTAGCAGTAATTGCCGCTGGGGCGATCGGCATTAATCCCGCACCTGCTTTCGCTTTGGATCACGACAAAGAAATCCTAGTCGGCGCTGATTTTACTGGCAAAGTTCTGACTGACGACAGTTTTAATAAAGCCAATCTTCGCAACAGCAATTTTACCAATGCAGATTTGCGCGGCGTCAGCTTTTTTGGTGCCAATCTGGAAGAGGCAAATTTAGAAGGGGCTAATTTAACGGGTGCTACTTTAGATTTGGCTCGCATGAGGAAAGTAAATTTAACTAATGCTATCCTTGAGGGTGCTTTCGCTTACAATACCAGGCTGGAAGGAGCTGTGATTGACGGTGCTGATTTTACAGAAACACTGCTGCGAGACGATATGATAGAAAAACTTTGTAAAGTTGCAAAAGGTACTAATCCCGTGACGGGTAGAGATACTCGCGAAACTCTTTTTTGCGACTATTAAAAGGCTAATTCAACCAAACTTACCCCGCGTGCGGGGTAAGTTCCATGTAAACTATCTGGCAGTAGGGCGATCGGGTTCGATCCACTGACCGATACACGACTAAAATATCAGCGGAACCCCCAGCAAATCGAAGGCTGTATGGTGTAAAGGAGTTGGTGTCGTCAGGCCTAAACTAACTGCAACACCCGCTAGTTTAAGCTGCATTCGAGTTTAAAATATTGATATTTCTTACTCTAGTCAACCTCTTTACGGTTAACTAACGGAATTTAGTTCAATTGCTAATCGATTAGGCTCTTCAATGACTACAGAATTAAATAGTGGTTCTCAAAGATCGCCAAGCACTCTCCATGCTTGGGGTATAGCAGTGTTGATCCTTGTCACCCTAATCTGGGGTACAAGCTATCCGGTTATCAAGGGAGCTCTCAGCAGTCTTTCTCCTTCTGCAATATTTGCAACCCGCTACGTAATAGCAGCGTTGCCGTTTACCCCCTATTTGCGCTTCCTGAATCTTTCCCTGCTACGGGATGGAGTCTTTTTATCACTAATACTGTTTCCTGCATCAGTCCTCCAAACCCTTGCCCTTGAGACAACTTCTGCCGATCGTGCTGCATTCATTGCCAGTTTCAACGTCATCCTAGTTCCTCTGCTAGGGCAACTGCTAGGTAGGCAGGTGTTCCCAAAAACTTTCCTCGCCGCAGGAATTGCCATCTTTGGCATTGGAGTGATGTGTTGGGAGAGTCAACAGATCGCGATCGGCGATCTGTTGATCTTGGGCAACGCCTTCCTCTACTCGGTCTACACTCTTAAGCTTGAGTCCACCACGTTGCGCCACCCCATTTTGCCACTCGCCGCGATCCAGCTTTGGGTGATAACAATATTTTCTTTAATTTGGGCCGCTCCGGATCTGGTTACACAACAGGAAGCAATTGGCGCGAATTTTGGTATTCTTTTATATATTGGCTTATTTGATACTGCTGCTACGATTGTGCTTCAAGTATTAGCTCAACGATGGGTTAACGCTTACCAGACGGCGCTAATTTATACGCTAGATCCGATTTTCGCAGCAGTTTTTTCGTTTCTACTACTGGGAGAGAAACTTGGAATACGCGGTGTGATTGGCGCAGGTCTTGTAGTGGTGGCAATGGTTTTTGGTCAAAGCAAATCTCAGGACGCTGAGCACAATGGCGAAATCCAGGTTAACGAGTCGATAGTCGCAGCGCTGTCAGATTCGGATACTGAGCCCATTAACGCTCCAGTGTCGCTTCAGAGTAACCTCGTGGAATTAGAATTAGATTTGTAATTTGTATTAAGAGTGAGGAAAATGGGTTTCGATACTTTGATCCAGCAAACAGAGAAAGGTAGAGGCGTTTTTGTCAGCCGAGGCTTCCGTAAAGGTGAGACGGTGGTGGTTGGACGCCGAGTCGATATCTTGCCCGAAAGAACTACTCACTCGATTCAGATGGACTTTGACCTGCATATAGAATTAGATGAACCGGCATTATTGATCAATCATTCTTGTAGCCCAAACACAGGGGTTCGGAATAATCAATTCGGAGCGTACGATTTCGTGGCATTGGTTGATATTCCTTCGGGAAGCGAGATTACATGGGATTACTCTACAACAGAGTACACTTTTATTGACATTCCCAAATGTTGTTGTGGCTCCACCGAATGTCGATCGAAGATCCTTGGATATAAATTTCTCCCTGACGAAATCAGTAAAACGTATGGTGAGTTTATCGCCGATTACCTCAGAGTAACGGCACCTGAAACGGAACTTCCCCCGCGCGATCTTAAAGTTCCTAGTATTGCCCCCACCAGTAGGGCGATCGGGCTTTAGCCCCCGCCGGATACATGACTGCAATGTCAGCGAAACCCCCAGTAAATCGAAAGCTTTATGCTGTAAAGGAGTGGGGATCGTCAGGTCGAAACTAACTGAAACACCCGCTAGTTTAGGCTGCACTCGCTTTTTAGCGATCGTCGATAAATTAGTCACTAACGTCCGAAAACTTTGAACGGAAAACTTCTCCAAAGTACGCTTTGTTGAAGCCTTCCGTTTCGCCGGATTGGCAGACAAAACCTTGACAATTACCGAACCCGACTCAGAAGCATCTAATATCAAATCCGCGCTTCATCCTCCTGGTAAAATCGAGTCAACATTTAACACTCAACCATCATTCAGTTTTTCGACCCGGAGTTAACTCAAATCCGGTAGCATCGGAATAATAAAATCGAGTCAACAGTTAACACTCAACAATCATATCAAATCCGGTACCATCGGAATTAATATTACCCACAGCTTTCGAGACCGCGAGTGCCTCGTGTCCCTACAATTAATCCGGGTAGGGACACGGCACTGCGGTGTCCTCTATATAATTCCGGTGCAACCGGAAACGATATCAAGTCCTAGATTTTTGATTGTTCCTAACAAGGAATTTAGTCCTGAACTTCTAGAAATTTACCCCCCAAGGTACGGATGTTAAATCGTAAAAATTAACTTGACGCAGCCGCTCTAATTCCTTGAGCCATTCTTGTTCGGCACAGAATTGTTGGTGATATTCTATAGCCTCTTCGCCACTGCTAGCGGCCTTGGCTTTTTCCCACATATTGAGTGCAATCCGGCGGCGCTTCATGCTGATAATTTGCTCGATACAGGCGAGGGCAGATCTAATTACTAGAGGTGCGCGATAAACATTTCTTTCTGAGAACTCGTTTAAGTGAAATAAATGCGAGATTTGATTGAGTTGATTGGGATATTCAATGAAGCTATCTTGCAATTTCAATATTAACTCAGAAGGCGCTACTTGTAAAGACATTTTGTGCAATATTTCTGCATTCACAATCTGGTGCCACAAAAATCTGTGATGAGAAAGGCTAAACTGCACGTCTCTAGCTTCTATTGCTTCTCTGACATCTTGGCGGTGTTCGGGACAGTGCAAGTAAATCTGCAATAATTGCGCTTCTGCTTCTTCTAAAAGACTGCGGGCTACGGCAGACAAGCTTGATTTAGAGCTTTTGTTTTCGCCGCTTGCACGCTGCTTTTTATATTGTTTGTTCGGCTTCAGTTTGTTTCTTATTAACAGGGGCATTGTCAAAGATTCGTCTTGACTTTGCCGCTTTGCCCAATCGCTGCCTACTTGATTGAGCAAGTTCTCTGCGAGCATTTTGGTGAGTCTATAATCTCCTTTGCTGAGAATTTCGGCGCACTTTTGCAGGTAATGTGCTAGCTGATTGTCGTCAGTGATATTGGTTAATAAATTAATGATCTTTTTGGTGACTTGCTGGGAAGTATCGGCTTGCTTCAAATCTTGGTTGACGAGCATTTGTTGCAATTGCCAGTCGAGCCACAACGGAGCATTTTCCAGCAATTCTCGATATTGTTCAGGGGAGTATGTTTTGAGGTATTCGTCGGCATCTTTGCCGTCGGGAATGTTGAGCACTCGCAGTTGTACTTCTCCTTGATAAGCGAGTTTTTCTATTTCTCCAATAGCGCGTTCTGCTGCTTGAGTTCCTGCTTTGTCGGCGTCGAAGTTGAGGATAATTTGTTTGGAGTCAGTGTAGCGCAATAACTGTCGCACTTGGTTTAAACTTAGGGCTGTGCCGAGGGAAGCGACGGCGTTGGAGATGCCGGCTGCCTGAAGTGCGATCGCATCAAAGTACCCCTCTACAACCACTGCGCGATCGGCTTTGCTAATGGCTGTTTTCGCCGTATCTAAGGCGAATAAAGTTTTGCCTTTGTCGAACAGTTCTGTTTCGGGAGAATTGAGGTATTTCGGCTGTTCGTCGCCGAGAGCTCGGCCGCCGAAACCGATGACTCTGCCTTGGGTGTCGCGTATGGGAATCATAATCCGATTGCGGAAGCGATCGTAATAACCGCTGCCGCCATTTTTTCGGGGTACAATTAATCCAGCTTGTTCTACTAATTGCGCCGGATAGTTTTTCTGTTCTACTAAATAACTGTAAAGTGCTTCCCAACCTTGGGGCGCATAACCTAATTGAAATTGTTGGATAGTTTCTTCGCTAAGCTGGCGCTCTGATTTGAGGTATGCTAAGGGTTCTTCTCCTGGGGTTTGCCGCAAAGCGTGTTCGTAAAACTTGGCTGTTAGTGCTGAGATTTCATAGAGTTGTTCCCGCAGAGAAATTTGCCGCTGCAATTCTTGTCGGTGTTCCGGTTCGACAGTTTTGACGGGGACTTGATAATTTTTAGCTAATTCTAATACTACTTCGCTGAAAGGGCGTTTCTCCAATTCCATGAGAAACTTAAAAGCATTGCCACCTGCACCGCAGCCAAAACAATAATACATTTGTTTGCCGGGACTGACTGTAAAGCTGGGAGATTTTTCGTCGTGAAAGGGACACAAACCTACGAATTCTTTGCCGCGTTTCCGCAACACGACGCGACCGGAAATAACGTCTACTATGTCTGCTCTTTGTTTGACTTCTTCGATTGTTTCTGGATGCAGCCGGGGAACTTGCATAGGGCTATTTTAGGCAAATTGAAAGTATAGCGGAAGGAAGAAGGAAGAAGGAAGAAGGAAGAAGGAAGAAGGAAGAAGGAAGAAGGAAGAAGGAAGAAGGAAGAA
>NZ_JAUBPO010000149.1:0-12682 GCF_036700785.1 Microcoleus sp. S28C3
GGGGCATCGAACAAACCGATAATTTGGTCTATCTGGTTTCGCCCGACTCTGTAGAATCCGAGTACGTTCGCAAAGAATTAGACTGTGCCGTATCGCTCCAGAAACGAATTATTCCCATTTTAGTTCGAGAAACGCCACCCGACTCGATTCCTTTGGCATTGCAGGGCGTGCAGTATATCGACCTCACCGACAACGTAAAAGAAGACGATTACTTGCTCGATGAAAGTCAACTGCTGAAGATTTTGCATCAAGATGAGGCTTACTATAACGAGCATAAGGTTTTGTTGACCAAAGCACTGAAGTGGGAGCGACAGCACCATAATCCCAGTATTCTGCTGCGAGGCTATAACTTGCGAAGTGCAGAGGCGTGGTTGAAGGTGGCGCAGAAACGATCGCAGCATCCACCTACGCCTTTGCAAGAAGAATTTATTGCTGAAAGTTTGCGGCAACCGCCTGCGGAGGCGCTCGATGTGTTTATTTCCTATTCTCGTGCTGATTCGGATTTAGCTAGAAAGTTGAACGAGGAACTGCAACTTCAGGGAAAAACGACTTGGTTTGACCAGGAAAGTATTGCATCGGGCGCAGATTTTGCCCAGGAGATTCACCAGGGAATTCAAGTCTGCGATAACTTTCTATTTATTCTCTCACCCCGATCGATCGCGTCTCCCTATTGTGCGGCGGAGGTCGAGTATGCCGCTGGGTTGAATAAACGCTTTGTCACGGTGCTGCATCAGCCGATCGCTTCAGCCGAACTGCATCCAGAGTTAGCCAAGGTACAGTGGATTGATTTCAATCAAAACGATCGGGATTTTAATGCCAATTTCAACCAATTGGTCAGAACCCTCGATACAGACAGAGAACACTTACGCAATCATACGAAATGGTCTCAGCGATCGCTCGAATGGGAACAAAAAAATAAAACCAACGATTTATTGTTGCGAGGAAGTGAATTAGCCATTGCCGAAGCGTGGTTGCAAGACATTCAAGCACAAAAGAAACAGCCCGTCGCGACCGAGTTACAAAAGGCATATATTGCCAAAAGTAGCAAGTACAAGCGCCAAAATAAGATGCTATTAACGGGAGCGGCTGTGGGTGCGATCGGGATTATGACGCTTGCCACTATTGTTACCACAAAGCTGTGGCTAGACGCACAAGAGCAAACGAAGATTGCCGAAGAGCAAACCAAAATTGCCAGGTTAGACGAGAATGCGGCCCGCGTCCAATCGCTGCTCGATGCCGATCCCCTAGAGGCACTCATTCTGGCGATTAAAGCCACAGGTGAAATCGAATCTGCATCGCCCGAGGTTCGCCGGGAGACGTTGGCCCAGGTGCAGTCTAGCTTGCGCGATGCCGCCGGAGATGCCAGAGAGCGCAATCTCCTGACAGCAAACGCAGAGGGAGTCGCCTCATTAGCGTTGAGTCCAAACGGCAAAACCCTCGCGAGTGCGGGTGAAGACGGGACGATTCGCCTGTGGGATACGAATGGCTATCCCATCGGTCAACCGATCGAGCCGTTGCCCAATGGGCCTACACCCGCCCTCCATTCCGTGGCCTGGAGCCCAGATGGCAAAAAGATCGTCAGTGGCGATGCAGACGGGACGATTCGCTTGTGGAACATCTCTGGTAAGCTCATGGGCCAACGCTTAAAAGGGCATCAAGGCGAGGTCTCGTCAATCCGATTTAGCCCCGATGGCAAAACGCTCGTCAGTAGCGGCGCGGACGGGACGATTCGTCTGTGGGACGCGAATGGCAAGCCCGTCGGTAAACCCTTCAAAGGGCATCGGGGTGGGATTCGATCCATCGCATTGAGTCCCGATGGCAAAACCATCGTCAGTGGCGGCAAGGACAAAACGGTTCGTTTGTGGACTCGTCAGGGTCAACCCATTGGTCAACCTTGGACGGGGCATGAGGATGAGGTCGCGTCAGTGGCGTTTAGCCCCAATGGCAAAACCATTGCCAGTGGCAGCAATGACGGGCAGATTCGTTTGTGGGACACATCGGGGAAACCCATCGGTAAACCCTTCAAAGGGCATGAGGGTTGGTGGATAGGGTCACTCGCATTTAGTCGCAAGGGTAGCGTCATCGTCAGTGGGGGCGGGGATGGAACCATTTCTGTTTGGGATCTGGGGGGGAATCCTCTCCTGGGTCATCCCCTCATCGGGCACGTTGGCTCAGTCTCGTCCGTGGCATTGAGCCCCGATGGCACAACCATTTTCAGTAGCGACGATATCGGGACGATTCGTCTGTGGGATACGGACGGCTACCTCATCGGTCAACCCTTCACCGGGCACAAAGAAGGAGTATCCTCAGCGGCCTGGAGCCCCGATGGCAAAACCATTGTCAGTGGTAGCTGGGACAAGACAATTCGCCTGTGGGATACTTCAGGCAATCCCATCGGTCAACCCTTTAAAGGACATCAAGGTCCGGTCTATTCAGTGGCATGGAGCCCCGATGGTAAAACCATTGTCAGTGGTAGCTATGACAAGACAATTCGCCTGTGGGATCGCTCTGGCAATCCCATCGGTCAACCCTTTAAAGGACATCAAGGTCCGGTCGAGGCAGTGGCCTGGAGCCCCGATGGTAAAACCATTGTCAGTGGTAGCTATGACTGGACGCTCCGCCTGTGGGATACTACTTCAGGCAAAACCCTCGGTCAACCCTTTGAGGGATATACATATTGGGTCAAGTCCGTGGCCTGGAGCCCGGACGGCAAAACAATCGTCAGCGGTGGCTATAACAAGACAATTCGCCTGTGGGATACTTCAGGCAATCCCATCGGTCAACCCTTCAAAGGGCATAAGGATGTGGTTCCCTCGGCGGCCTGGAGCCCGGATGGCCTCACGATCGTCAGTGGCAGTCAGGACTATACAATTCGCCTGTGGGATCGCTCTGGCAAAACCCTCGGTAAACCCTTTCAAGGACACACCAATTCAATCTACTCGGTGAAATTTAGCCCGGATGGCAAAACCATTGCCAGCGGTAGTTCCGATCGGACCATTCGCCTGTGGGACACCTCCGGTCAACCCATCGGTCAGCCCCTCAAGGGACATACGAAATCAGTCACTTCAGTTGCGTTTAGCCCGGACGGTAAAACCATTATCAGCGGCAGTAACGATGGCACGCTTCGCCTCTGGCGCCTTGGCACTTGGCAAGATTGGCTGAAGATGGCGTGCAACCGATTAATCTTACATCCCGTTTTAGTCGCGCCCCAAACGCAGTTTGGTGCTGAGGATGCGGAAATGATCTCCGTGGCGAAAGAGGCGGGGGAAACCTGTCAAAGGCTGGCCTGGAACGATGCGGAAAACGCCCAGTTTTTAGTCAATCGAGGTCGATCGATCGCGCGGCAAGGCGATTTGGGCCTAGCCATCGCGACGTTCCAACAGGCCCAGAAATTATCGCCCAGGATTGAGGTGCCAGCAGAGGACAGGGTTAAACAGTGGGCTGCGGGCGGTTCGATCGAACAAGGGGAAAACCTAGTCCAAGAGGGTAAAGTTCAGGAAGCAGTGGATGCCTTCGAGAGAGCAAAGCAGTTCGACGCAACCTGGAAGATCCCTCCAGAGTCTTGGAATACGCTGTGTTGGTACGGTGCCCTGCACCAAGGGGCAAAGACCGCGATCTCGGCCTGCGATACGGCGGTGGCACTTGCACCGGGCAATGGCAACTTTCGAGATAGTCGTGGGGTGGCCCGGGCGCTGACGGGGGATACGCCCGGGGCGATCGCAGATTTTCAAGCGTTTATCCAGGGTACGGATTCGGCAGACGACAAAAAACAGCGGCAAGGCTGGATTGATGCCCTGAAAAAGGGTGAGAATCCGTTTACGGAGAAGGAGCTCGCTAAGTTGTTGGGATGAGTTCAGGGGGAACAGTTATCAGTTATCAGTCAACAGTGAATTGAATGGTTGTTAGAGTGAATGCTCGATCGCATTGTTAGGATTGAGATAGCCACTAAACCTCATTTTCAAGACCCAATAGCTAGGCGGCCGAGCGAGCTATTTTTCTATGTAGCGTTGTATTTTTTTTTCATGCAAGAATCTTTCTCGATCGAATTTTCCAACGGTCTGACGGCAAAAGCTCTCTATCCTCAACCCAATGCCGACCTGACGTTAACTCTAGAGCAACTGGGACTCTCTAGTCCGCGTCCGGTCATCGTGGTGGTTGGCGGTGCCAGTAAACTCAGCGAAGTCGATCGGGAACGGCTGCGATCGCTCTTTCTAACAGTTCTGGCTCCCCTCGCCGAGTCCTTAAATGCCTACGTCGTCGATGGCGGGACTGATGCTGGCGTAATGCAAATGATGGGGGAGGCGCGATGGCAAATCGGTGCAACCTTTCCCCTGATTGGGGTTGCCTGCGTCGGTCTGGCAACATTACCGAACCAGCCACCTCCTGCAGAAGATGCGTGTGCCTTAGAACCCTATCACACGCATTTTATCCTGGTTCCGGGTTCGCAGTGGGGGGATGAGTCTGCGTGGATCGCGCAGATCCCCAGTGTCCTATCCGGTGGTTTGCCCTCTGTCACCGTTTTAATCAATGGGGGCGAAATTACCTGGAAGGATGCAGCCGAGAGCGTGGAAGCACAGCGCCCGATCGTGGCGATCGCAGGCAGTGGAAGGACGGCGGATATTTTGGTGGCGGCGTTGAATGGAACGGTGAAAGACGAACGGGCCCGTGCACTGGTGGATTCGGGCCTGCTACAAGCGGTGGATCTGGATAACCCCAAGGCGTTAGACCGCGTTCTCAAGCAAATTGTAGCAACTGGTAGTGGTGCGTCAAGCTTAAACCTGTAGGGTGTGTTCAGCAAAGGGAAACGCACCAGCCTGAGAGTGTGTTGAAGCACTCAGGGAATTAATTAGAGGATTAGAGACGCGAAAAAAGCCGCCCTAGAAAGACGGCGCTTGTATCCCATTTTTTAGGTCATTGAGCGTGCCGGACAAGAGAAAGGCGCGATCGCAGTTTATCTAGATAATCGGAAAAGCAAAATTTATCAAAACAGTCCTCGATTTGCGATTTTTGGAGTGGGCGATTATACCTTCAAACCTTGGAAAATTGCGATTGGCGGGCTTTATAAAAAATTGGAGTTCAGGTTGATAGGTGAAATAATTAATAAACCTGTGGTTTTTGATGATACTGTTTACTTTCTCAGCTTTGACGACGAGGAAGTTGCACGTCAAACTTTTGAGCTTTTGAATTCACCGGCGGCAATTAGCTTTTATTCAGCGATCGTATTTTGGGATGAAAAGCGTCCGATCAAATCCAGTGTCTTAAATTGCCTGAATCTAGCAATGCTAGCAGATGGGGAATTTGTCACCGCCGATGCACCCAGATAAACGCAGATGGATAGAGATATAATTTCTATTATCGGTAATTTTGAAAACCTATGACTCAAGCTTTACCCAAACTCGTAAACTTCGAGGAATTTGTGGAGTGGCTGCCTGAAAATTCGGCGGTACGCTACGAACTGCATAATGGAGATATTGTTGAGATGGGACAAACCGTAGGCGAACACGAGGAAGTTAAAGGCTTTCTTACAATCAAAGTTTCCGTTGCAATCGAGCGTCTGGGATTGCCATACAGTATCCCCAACCAAGCGATAGTTAGGCCTCCTGAAAAAGATTCTGGTTATTTCCCTGATGTGTTGGTGCTGAATCGTGCAAATCTGGTGAACGAAACTTTGTGGCAAAAACAATCTATCCTCAGCTTGGGTGCATCCATACCTTTGGTAATTGAGGTTTTGTCAACCAATTGGCGCGATGATTACTATTTGAAATATGCTGATTATGAGGAGATGGGTATTCCTGAATATTGGATTGTCGATTATGCTGCGTTGGGCGGACGCAATTTTATTGGCAATCCCAAACAACCGACGATTTCTGTGGGTAACTTGGTTGATGGTGAATATCAAATCCTCAAGTTTCGAGAGAACGATCGGATTGTGTCGCAAGCTTTTCCCGATTTAAACCTCACAGCAAACCAGATTTTTCAAGCTGGTTTAGTATAAGCTGAATTAAAATTTAGGCTTTCGGGCGGACAGGATGCCCACCCCACAAGAGCTTATATTGCTTAAATTTAATCATTCCGCAAGGCTGCGATCGGATCTAAGCGAGCCGCATTCCGAGCCGGCAATACTCCAGCTAACAACCCGACGGTAAAAGATAGCCCAAAACCTGCTGTAATCGACCATACAGAAACCACAAACGGAAATTTGAACGCTGTCGAAGCCCCAAAGGCGATCGCAATTCCCAACCCAATACCCGCCGTTCCCCCCACCGTGGAAACTAAAATAGATTCCGCCATAAATTGAATGAGAATTGCTGCATTAGTAGCGCCTACCGCTTTGCGAATCCCGATTTCCTTAGTGCGTTCAACAACAGACACCAACATAATATTAGCAATACCGATGCCGCCAACCACCAAAGAAATTCCGGCGATCGCTCCCACCATAACCGTAAATAAACCTATCACATTGCTGAAAGTATTAACGATCTCAGCTTGATTGACAACTCGAAAATCATCCGGTTGTGGCGGATAAATATTGTGGCGCAAGCGCATGATATTTTCCACTTGAAATTGAGCATCCGCTAAATCCGCTTCGCCCGCAGTTTCCAACCAAAAACCCGAGATCGCAATCCCCGCTAAAGAATTTCTCCCCACAATTCGCGAAGACATATTTTTGAGGGGAATATACACTCGATCGTCCTGATCGGTTCCCCCTACAGACCCCTTGCTTTCCATCACTCCAATGACCTTGTAGCGGTTTCCCTGAATGCGAATATCGGAGGATAGCGCATTAGCTCCGGCTCCAAAAAGTTCGTCCCGCACCTTAGAACCGAGGACAACTACTGGCTCAGCAGCATTCAATTCATCCTCGTTAAAAAACCGTCCTTGTTGAGGTTGAATGTTCTTGACATCCGGATAATTTAAATCCGTTCCCAAAATAGCAGTAAATGAATTTTGTCCCCCGTAAACTACTTGCACTTGGCGCTGCAAATAAGCAGAAATTGCCTTGACAGCAGGAGCTTGTTTGCCGATCGCCTTAGCGTCATCCCAAGTAAGGGTAGTAGCAGAACCGCTTCCCTGACTGACACCGCCGGATCGCGCAGCGCCGGATAACACCAACAGGACATTTGTACCCAAAGCCTTTAACTGTTCTTCAGTTGATTTTTGTACTCCCTGTCCCACCGAAGTAATGGCAATTACCGAAGATATCCCAATAATTACGCCCAGCATAGTTAAACTGGTACGCAATTTGTTATTCCACAGCGCCTCTGTCGCCATGAAAGCGATTTGAACGTTAGAGATTTTGTTGGTACGGGGGCGAGTCTGTAATTTCATTGGTAATAGGTAATAGCTAATAGGTAATTGCTAAGGAATAATTGGGAGTTTTAAGGAAGAAAGAACAAGCAACACGGAACAAAGAAGAAGCAAGAGTAAAAAAAAAGTTATCCGTGTATCCGTAACTTCCGTGTTGTGCTGTTGGGAATCGGTAATTGGTAATTGATAAGTGATAATTAGTAATTGGCAAGTGGTAATCGGTAATTGTCAACCACTAACTAATGACTAATGACTGCTGACTGCTGACTACTAACGCAAGCGCGTTCCGCCACCCGGTTGCAAACCAGGAATTCCACCCGACGATGGATTTTGGGATCTAGGCCGCGATCCGGGGGGGAAAGTAAGCAGCACTTTTTCATTTCCTTTCAAACCCGATCGCACTTCCGTCTTGTCATCCACCGTCATACCAGTCTTAATCGGCATAAAAGCAGGTTTGCCATCTTCTCCACCGGGAACAAAAACCCCCGTTTCCCTTTGTTGGCGGACAATTGCTGCAGTCGGGACTACCAAAACATTTTTAAGTTCACCGGCCTTAAATTCCACATTCACATTCATGCCCGATCGCAGCACTTGTCGATCGTCATTAATAATTGCCGCTTTTACCTCAAAACTTGTCACATTTTGCAGGACGATCGACTGAGGCGAAATTTGACTGATTTTACCTGTAAAAGTCTTTCCCGCAAAAGCATCGGCTTGAATAGACGCAGCCTGGCCGATCTTAATCTGAGAAATATTAGTTTCTGCTACGTTTGCTACTAATTGATTTTTTGAAGCTAAGGACAAAATCGAAGAAGAAGTCGCCGAAGAAACCGCACTACCTGCCGTCGTGGGAGTCACAAAAGCGCCCGGATCGGCGTACTTGCGGGTGACAGTGCCGGTGAAAGGAGCCCGCAGCACAGTGTCGCCGATCAGCGCTTGAACGCTTTGCAGGCTGCCTCTAGCGGAGAGAACTTGGGCGCGGGCTTGGGCGATGTCTTCGGGGCGGGAACCTGCTTCTAGCAGCGCCAAAGCTTGCTGTTTTTGCTCGACGGCGGCCTGCGCCGCAGCGATTTCTTCCGGGCGTGCGCCCGATCGCGCCAGGGCCAAAGCTTGCCGTTTTTGCTCCACAGCAGCCCGCCCGGCAGCGATTTCTTCCGGGCGTGCGCCCGATCGGGCCAGAGTCAAAGCTTGCCGTTTTTGCTCCACAGCAGCCCGCGCCGAAGCGATTTCTTCGGGGCGAGTACCCGCTTGCAGCAAAGCTACAGCTTGTTCGGCTTGTCTGACTTGCGTTTGAGCTCGATCGCGCGCGGTGCGGGAGTTGTTGACAACTTGCAAAGCAATGGCTCCAGCATTATAGAGTTCCTGATTTCTCTGAAAGTCTTCCTCAGCTTGATTTTTGGCGTATTCGGCATCTCTGAGTTTGGCAATTGCTTGGGCGATGTCTTCAGGCCGATTGCCCTTGAGCAATTTTTGTAAATTTGCCTGTTGTTCAGCTAATTGTGCCTCAGCTACCGCAATATCCTGGCTTCGATTGCCGTTGAGCAATTTTTGTAAATTTGCCTGTTGTTCAGCTAGTTGTGCCTCAGCTACGGCAATATCCTGGCTTCGATTGCCGTTGAGCAATTTTTCCAAACTTGCCTGTTGTTCTGCTAACACTGCCCTAGCAACAGCAATGTCCTGGGTTCGAGTGCCGTTGACCAATTTTTCCAGGTTTGCTTCGGCGGCTGCGAGTTGTCCGCGAGTTTGGGTAAGTTGCCCTTGGAGGTTGGAGTCGTCCATGTAGGCGAGAATCTGCCCTTTTTCAACTTTATCTCCTTCCTTGACAAGCAAACTTTTGAGCATTCCTGAAGTTTTGGGGCTGACGTTAACGGAACGTTCGGGCACAATTGTGCCGTTTGCCGAAATTGTAATCGGCAGGTTCACCCTTTCGACAGCAACGGTTTTTTCCTTGCGCCTGGTTTCGCGGCTGGATTTGACTGTGAGTTGGCTGTAAGCTGTGTAGCCTACTCCTGCAAGCAGGGAAGCGGCAAGCAGCGCGCTAACCCACGGACTCAGCTCTTTTTTAATCTGAAAGTGCTTTACTAAGTACATATAAATTAGACTAATCGGGCGTCTGTTCAATTTAGACGGAGCGGGAACAGAAAACGTTCAATTATGATATTTTTAGTTAGAGGCAATCGTTTCCCTCTCAAATCAACCGTTATGCCACAAGTCCTCTATGGGGGTGTGGCGGGAAGCCGATCTTTATAAGCACTTTTTTTCTGGTTGATTCAGAAGCGTTTAGGACTGCACCACAATCGTGGGATGTATGATTTCGATCGAGTTCAAGGTATTTACTGCGCAAATAGGAATCTAGTTGGTAGAGACTATACTGGAAAATAATAGGAGGTTACAGCAATGGATCAGCATCATCGATACTTGCGAATCGCCCTTGTTGTTGTCGGAATTGCCTTTCTGCTTGTCTATCCACTGATGAAGATTTGGTCATCTGGCTGGTCATGGCAACCCAGCCAATACGAATACGAACAGATGATCGTCGGCATTTATGCCACACTTGGTGTCTTTTTGCTGTGGGCTTCTCGAAAACCAGAAACGCATCTCAGCTTAATCTGGTTCACCGTCTGGTCGAGTGTTGTCCACGGGCTGATCATGGCGGTACACGCAGTGATTGATTCTGCGGAACGCGGACACCTCCTCGGCGATGTTCCAGCATTGATTTTGGTGGCAATTGTCCTTGGTTTCCTAGCGTCACGCGAAGTGGTGCCAAGTGCATGAATGGGCGCGATCGAACGGCTCAAATCCAGCAGACAGACGAAAGCCCTGGGTGCTGAGTTACAACGTCTACTGCCGCTGATTTGAGCCGTTCGATCGCTCTTTGTGCATTTTCTCGGTTAGTACGAATCGCTGCTAAGTCAGCAAGATGTATCTCACCCCACTTGTAAAGCGTTGCGCTCGGCTCAAGGAAAATTTCACCTAATGATGTTAGTGAATATTCAACCATCGGTGGGATATTGACATATTCTGCTGGAGCTTATATCAGAGCCGGGCGATCGCGTATAATCAGATCGAACCGATCGAACTTTTGAAAAGTTCGATCGCCCATTTCCTACTCAACAAACAGCCGCTACACCCAACTCTGTAATCGCTGCCTCCGGGCCCACCAAAGAAATATACGGTTCTACAAAATATTTCTTAGCAGCATCCCGCGCTTGTGAAGCTGTCACCTGTGCAATTTCTTCTTGAAATTGTTGGTCAAATGTAATTCCCAATCCCAAAATTTCGTACCAGCCTAAAACTTGGGCAATTTGCGAATTAGTTTGTTTTCCTAAAGCATATTGACCGAGCATTTTATTCTTGCAAGCTTGCAATTCTTCTTCGCTTAGTTCGGTGTTGGCGAGTCGATCGACTTCTGCGCGCAATCCTTCAAAAGCAGTCGCCGTATTTTCCGGCGCAGTACCCATGTACGCGACAAACTGAGCCGTGTCCAAGCGCGTCGCGTAGAGCGCGGAAACGTCGTAAGCCAAGCCCCGCTTTTCCCGCAATTCCACAAACAATCGGCTCGACAAACCGTTACCCAAATAAGTATTGAGCAACTTAATCGCTGCGTAGTCGGGATTTTTGACAGAGGGTGCGAGGTAGCCCAGCATAATCACTGATTGCTGCGTATCTTGCGCCGTAACGACCGATTGAGGGGAGGGGGACAGGGGGGGGACGCTTAAAGTTGGCAGGGGTGTTAAAGGCGCTTTCCAGTCGCCAAAAGTTCCATCGATCAGGGCGATCGCATCTTCGGTCGAGATTCTGCCCGCTACCGAAATAACTACATTATCGGGACGGAAATAGGTTTTGTGGAACTGTTCGAGCTCGTTTCTAGTGAGCTTTGACATAGTAGCTTCCGAGCCCAAGGGAGAGAAAGCATAGGGATGTTCCTGGTACATCGCGTGCCGCAATTGCTCGAAGGCGATCGCAAATGGCTGTTCTTGCTGCGATCGAATTGCTGATATGGCAATGCGGCGTTCGAGTTCGACTTCAGCTTCCGGGAAAGTGGGCGATCGCGTCAATTGCGCCGCCAACTCCAAAATCTCCTCAAAATCTGCAGAAACCGTCTTCAAACTCACTAAAAAATAGTCTGTAGTAGAGTCGGCACTCAACCTCGCTCCCACCGATTCTACACGCTCGGCAATTTCCAGCGAAGACAGCCGATCGGTTCCCTTAGTCATTACCGCCGACAGCAAGTGACACAATCCTGCTTGTTCCGGCTGCACGTAGCGACTGCCGGCTCGCAGGAATATCCTAGCTGCAATAATATCTGCTGCTGGATTTTCTGCTGCTAAGACAACAATACCGTTGTCTAAAACCGTGCGCTGGATTTCATTGTTCATGGTTAATTTAGTTGGGAACTTGTACTGAGCGTAGCTGAAGTATTGGTAATTGAAAATGGGTAATTGGTAATTGGTAATTGGTAATTTGTAATTACTCGATCGCCATTTGGTTGAGTCGATGGGAGGTATTATCTTCCGCACCTCTCAGTTAGATCTGGGCGTGCGAGTTTCCCCGCACCCAGCTCCCGATGTTCTTGGCTTGCGCCTTTGCTCATGTGGAGATAATCGTGGCAGCTTTCGTGAACCGCTAGAAGGTTATTTGTTTTCCAATTACTGTGGCAACCATCCACATGGTGTAGATGTACCTTTTCATCGCCTAGCATTTTTAAGCCACATTTTCCACATTTATGGTTTTGCCGTTTTAAAGCTTTAGAGGTTTCGCCGTTATAGAGCTTGCTGTTACGCTCACTCCAGTAGGCTATATCTCCGTCGTAGGGAGATTTCTCTCCTTTGACGTTGACAAATTTGTTTTCGGAGTGAGGAACCGTCGGAAATGCTTTTTCTATCAATTTCTTGACAGTATAACGATTCTTTTTTGCTTCCTTATTGAATACCTTGAAGGCTCTATTTTGGATAAACCACAGCGAAAACCGTGAACCATCCAACTTACAGTAGCGATGGTAATTTCTCCAGCCTCTAACTACAGGGGCTAATTTCTCAGCTTTGACCGTAGCACCATAATTCGAGTTGTTAACGATGTGTTTTACCTTCTGACGGAACGCTTTAAAATTGTCCGCTGATGGAACGCTTCTAAATTTCCCGTTGTTTTGCACTTTGAAATGCCAACCGAGGAAGTCAAACCCATCTGTCGTAGCCGTTAGCTTTGTTTTCTTTTCAGTAACCTTCATGCCTCGTTCTGCCAGAAATTCGCTGACTTTATCAAGTATTGCCTTCGCATCATCTTTAGGTTTCAGAATTAGTCGGGTAAAGAGGTCACATCGCTGTGACCCCCTCCCCTCAAAACCGGACTTGTGCCTTTGAGCACATCCGGCTTA
>NZ_JAUBPO010000150.1:0-12301 GCF_036700785.1 Microcoleus sp. S28C3
ATACGTGAATACCACGTTTTCTATAGTTGTTTTTTTGTCAAGTACAATTTATACCAAATTAGATGAGCTTACCCTGGATATTATTGGAGATAAAACTAACTGGATTGTTAATTTCGTGAGCCACCCCAGCTACAAGTTGACCAAGGCAAGCCATCTTTTCACTTTGAACGATTTGCACTTGAGCTTTTTTAAGATTATCCAAAGCTTGAGAAAGTTCAGCCGTTCGTTCTTCCACCCGTTTTTCTAACTCCTGCGCGAGCTGATGTAACGCTGCTTCTGCTGCGAGCCTGTCTTCTATTTCCCGTTTGAGAAGCTGATTTTTATCGGCAAGAATTTTAGTAAGAGAACGCAGCTTTAAATGGAGGTTGACGCGAGCTAACACCTCCTGTTGTTCAAAGGGCTTAGTAATGTAATCCACCGCCCCTAAATTAAAGCCTTTGACTTTATCTCCTCTGTCAGAAAGAGCAGTCATAAAAATTACCGGAATTTCGTTTGTCAGCGGACTTGCCTTCAGCCGATGACTGGTTTCAAACCCATCAATTCCTGGCATCATCACATCTAAAAGAATCAAATCTGGCTGACTGTATTCAGCCTGTTCGATGGCAGTTTCGCCATCAATTGCTACCAATATTTCCCATCCTGAACCAGCTAAAGCTTCAGAAAGCACGTCCAGATTGCTAGGGTTGTCATCGACGATTAAGATGGTGCTTGTTTCCATATTTGCTGCCTTCATTCTTTTTCTATCCTGTGGGATGTAATAAACTCTTTGATTTTTTTGACCTGATAGCCTTGGGCTAACTGGCGCAGCTCAACAGCAAAGGACACAAATTTCTGATCCAATTTCTCTAGGTGCTCACTGCGCTTCACAATTCCTTTCACGTTGCCTCTCATCGCCAGTTCAAATAAAAGTTCCATTTCTCCTGGTGGGGGAGCCATGAAAGAGGTCGATTCAGAAAGTGATGTAGGAGCAGAGGCAAGGGGAATTGTGCTGATTTTTTCCTTTTTTCGTTCGTCATATATCCATTCAATTTCCAAATATTTTTGCAACATTTCAAATAGCTCTTCTGCCTGCACTGGCTTACCGAGAAAATCGTTGGCTCCACGCTCCAAACTTTTATGTTGATCTGTAGCAAATACACTGGCAGATGAAGCAATGATTGCCGCTTCTTTATAGTCTGGCAAATTTCGGATACGGCGCATCATCTCAAAGCCATCTAATACTGGCATCACCAAGTCAGTGATAATCAGATCGAACTTAAACTCTTCTACTTTTTCTAAACCCTCTTGACCGTTTTTAGCTTCGGTTACTTCAAATCCGAGGGGTTCCAGCAGATTGACAATGACGGAGAGATTTTCCCATTTGTCATCCACAACCAAAACTTTCTGCTTTCTACCTTGGTAGCCAACGAGTTTTCGTTGCTTGGCAATAGTGGTTGTATTTGCCCAGTCTGCCGCTTCCCGTAAATCCAAATCTAGCCAAAAAACACTGCCTGCTCCTGACTGACTTTTTACTTGAATGGTACTACCCATCATTTCAACAATTTTTTGGCTAATTGTTAAACCGAGGCCGGTTCCTTCCGCCTGACGCTTGCTGTCTCCTACCTGTTCAAAAGGCAAAAATATTTTTTTTAATTGTTCTGGTGTCATACCAACGCCAGTATCTTCAATTTGAAACCGAATTTTGTGAATTGGTGAGGCTGGCTTTTGCTCATTGCTTTTTACCTTTTCGCCTGTCCCATTTTCCAGATGTTCTATCTTAAAAGTCACCCCTCCAGCGTTGGTAAACTTAATTGCATTGCTCAGTAAGTTAATGAGTACCTGTCGCAACCGTTTTTCGTCAGCGTGGATACCAGGAGGCATTTCAGAACTTGGTTGATAAACAAAAGCAATTCCTTTTTGTTCGGCTCGGATGCGGCAAATTTCTGCGACTCCCTGCAAAAAGGAAGGAAAATGGAAATCTTTCGCGTACAGTTCCAATTTCTGAGCTTCAATTTTAGCGAGGTCTAAGATGTCATTGATCAGGGTTAGCAGGTGGGAGCCACACTGGTGAATAATACTGATGCCTTGGAGTTCCTTCGGGCCCATCGTTTTCGAGCGTTCTAGGATTTGAGCGTATCCTAAAATGCCATTGAGTGGCGTTCTCAATTCGTGACTCATATTCGCTAAAAATTCACTTTTAGCTTGGTTGGCAGTATCAGCAATTTGTTTGGCTTCCGTGAGTTCGGCGGTGCGTTCTTCTACTCGGATTTCTAGCTCGGAATTGGTTTTGGCTAGCGCCTCAAAGGATTCGCGCAACTGTTGTGCCATCAGGTTGAAAGACTGACCCAAAACTTCTAGTTCTTCTACGCCTTTTACCTGCACATTTTTCTCTAAGTCGCCACTGGCGATCGCCCTAGAAGCTGCGCTCAAATGGAGAATCGGGCTGGTAATCCAGCGTGCGGTTAAGATTCCCAAAACGGTAGCCAGCGCCAAGGCTCCCAAACACAACAAAATGGTAGTCTGGGTATTGGCGTTAATTTGATCCATGAAATCGCTTTCAGGAACTACGACCACGATCAGCCAGTCCAATCCTCGGCTATCCTGAAAGGGCATAACTTGGAGGAATTGCCGGTGACCGGCGATCGTAAAATCCAATTGCTGAGATCTGCTAATTTTAGTGAGGTCGCCAAAGCGTTCTTTTAAATGCGCTGTTGTCAGCCGAATTAAATCATCTGTGCTCTCTAAAGCATTCAGGCGATCGAGCTTGTCATTGTTGGTGATAAATGCTTCTTTGAGAGTTGAACTGCCTACTAGGAGTCCAGAACGTTCCATAATGAATGTCTGTCCTGAACGACCGATGTTTAAGCTCTGCAGGAAGTCACTGAGGAAAGAGATCAGAAAATTAGCAACGAATACCCCGCGCAGCTCGCCACTTTCGTCATAAACTGGATGTCCGGCAGGAAGCGAGAGCGTTTTCTGACCTGTAAGCGAAAAAATTTCGCTCCATGTGGGCTTGCCTAAGCGTACACTGTCTTTATACCATGAACGGCTGAGTATATTGTAGTTGCGGGAGACTTTTAAGAGCTTCGTTTGATTGCCTTTGCTATCAGATTCATAAATATGAAGTTCATTCCGATGCTCTTTGTTTGCTATTTTAAAAACTACTTTGCCATTCTCTTGGCGTTCAATGGCAATGAACTCTCCAGTTTTAGTAGCAAAACCCATATTGGGCAGAGAAGGAAAGGCTTGAATTTGCTCCCACAAATAGCGCTCCGTACTCTCCAATTCGTCTGGATTTAAGTATCCTAGTCGAATGGCATTGGCATTCAGTTGATTGACGCGAGGGGCTGTATCTAGGTATGTGTTGAGCTGCTGCTGGATGCGGGCCGTAATTTCACTCCGCAACTGGCTAGCAACTTCGTTGACTGCTTTTTGCCCGTTGCGTAAGGATAGCCAGCCTGTCAGCCCGACGGCAGCAAAGATTTGCACGACGAATGGCAATACTAAAATTAGGCGAAGTGACAGCTTTTTTTGAGAACGGTTTGACAGAAAAGTGGTTGGAGAGATGTGTGACATTGATTGGTGTTACTCCTGGGGTAACGAGTTGGCTGAAAAATCTCAGTGGATTTAGTGAAATGAGGCTGAGGAAATATATATTGAAAAGCAATCTATAATAGTTATTGAAAATTTTTAGACAGTAACTTGCTTTAACAAGCATGGCTACTTAGGTGTTTACTATGAGAGCGTTATAATTATAGCTGACTAAAGATGCTGACGCGCCTGATTTTTTTTACTAGCATTTGTAAAACTTTTTACCATTAAAAAAAGCAGTTAGCAATCCTATCTAATAGATTACTTGGTTTACAGCTATTTATAGTAGTTTTTAACTTTACTTTACAGATTGGGTCTCAAAAGTATTATTTCATCAAACTTACATATATATTGATATAATATACGTCTAAAAAATTTGACCCCTCTGGCTAAAAACATGGCACGCCAGGCCGCTGAGAACCCTAACGGCGGTCTAACTAACTACTGCGCTGAAGATTTGATGCACAACCCTGCCGGTGACTCTCGTAGACAATGCCGATCGCACATGAACCTTTACAATTCCAGCAAGTTTTATTTGCAGGAGTTACAGCAGGGTAATTGCTAATTGCTAATTGGGGAGGAAAAAAATAAGTAAAGCGGTGCAGCAGAGGGGATTATGACACAGGATAGGAGTTAGGGCTATTCTTTTAATTCTGGGAAACTATCTAAGCTTAATAGTGAATTTGGTATTATGGTGAACATATGGCTGGCAATGATTTTAAGGTTCTTCAAATCCTAGAGGCTAGGGTTTGTCATCAGTTGATGTAAAGGAAGGTCAAGTAGAGATACAGCCGACTAAGGGGATTCGATCGCCAGGACAAGCCACCGTTTTGCCCTACGGGATGAACAGCGGGAAGGATCAAAGATTTGTTGCCTGGACGTGAAGGTTATTTGTGTGCGACAGCCTGCCTACAATCGGTTGTTCGTGGAAGCGGTGTTGTACCGCTACGGATCGGGCATTCTGTGGGGAGACTTGCCCGAACAGTTTGGGGACTTCCGAGTGATGACACGCCCTAACGCGGGGCTATTCGTTGCAGTTCTTTGGCTTGTTCTAAAATTTTCTCGAAGTCTTCTTCGCTCAATCGCTGAATGTAGTTGATTTTGAACTCTTCTAGGAAGTCGCACAGCAGCAGTTGTATTTCTTGCCAGGTGTGCTGCTGTTGCAGTTCGGTTCCTAAAGCTTGCCCGAAATGTTGGACTAGCTGGCTTGAGAGTTTGATGCTTGTGGGGTCTTCGCTGGCGATTTTGAAGGCTTCGTAGGCATCTTGGGGGCCGAGAGTGACTAATTTTGAGAGTTCTGCAACTAATTGCTGTGCTAGCTGTTCGGGCAGGTTTCCCAAGCCGGGTACTTGCTTCCATCCTTGATAGAGGGGGGATTGTTTGAGGAAGCTTTCAATATTGTACCGGAGGAGGGCTTCTAGGTCTGGCTGGAGTTGAGGGAGGACTTTGTAGACCGTTATTTGCACTAGATGGGTGGCGATCGCTTCTATTTCATTGATATTGTTGATGTCTAGATAGCGCTGTTTTGGGGATTTAAAGAGTTGACGAGCTAGTTCGCCTGTGGTAATTGATTGTTGCATCTGGTTGATGAGTTGAATTACTACTACTTCTGTCAATTCTTGGGCGAAGTTGGCGACGAAACCTCGGCTGATTTGGCTGCGTATGGGTTGGAGATCCGGCATTTTGGCTTGGTGGATGCGAATTGTGACGGGTAATACTCGCAACAGCCGCCAGAAAGGGAGGAGCAGGAAGATGTCGTACCATCGCCAGAGCATGGCTGCTCGCCAAGTGACGCTGCGGTGGCGGCGGCTGATCGAGTAGGTACGGGCTAGAAATTCGATCGCGAATATGGCAATAAATGGCAGGTCGATTTGCCAGAAGTTATCGGTGAATTCGCCGTTTTCTCCGATCTCGCGGTAATAGTTGGTGGCGATTAATGGCTTGATTTTGGCGTCAAACCAGTTGATTTCTTTTTGCCAGCCTTGTTTGTTTAAATAGTCTGGGCTCCAGAATGTTTGGAATGATTGTTTAGCCGAGTCTTGCGGATTCGGGGCGCGATCGCGCATCCGGTCTTTTATTTTTTCTAGGGTGCCGCTTTTTGATGCTACTCGAAAGGGATCTTCGTCGATCATTTTCGCGCTCAGATTGTTTATTTCCTGCAATTTAGCTGCTACTTGGGGGGAGGGCAAGCCTGTTTGCACTACTTGAATTTTTAATTCTTCTAAGGTTTCTAGATATTGCTGGGTGTCTCGGTGGGGTTTAATTCCTTTAAATGGGTCGTATACTTGAGTGAGAGCTGGCAGTTGCCGGAAGTAGAAATCTCGCCAGGGTACGTAACTTAAGTCAAATATTACTAGGCTTAAATTTCCTAGGGCGACCAGTGCCATTAACCGCTCGAACCAGGGTACTTTTGGTGATTTTTTGTGGGAGTTTGAAGTTGGAGAGGGCTGTAGTTTTAGTGTCACTGGCGGTTCCTTATTAAGTAGACAGATCTAAATAGATGTAACTGGTAATAGCTGAAAAAAGGAAACAGGGAAAACTGGCTAATTGTCTGGTTCCGCTCGGATTGCAATCGAGGAAGCTAGTATTTATTTTAACGTGCGTTTGTTGGGGAATTTTGAATTGTTGATTTTGCCTGGTTAGGTAAAAAAATATACTGGTAAAATATTAAAGTCGATCGAACTTGACGGAAGCTGTGGCTCCCGTTAGTCTGCTTCTCTCTGGCAATAAAATTATATCTCAGGCGGAATCCTAAGTTTTTTTTCGGCGTTGCAGAGCTAACTGGGCTGGTAATAAATTACTATTTCTGTTTAATCTGCTGGCTATTTGACCGCTAAATCAAATCTATTGCACGGATCGAAGTCTAAGGTTAGATTTGGGCTTCGAGTTTGAGGTCAAACCCTCAAGAGAGTTATACTTGCTCAGGGGCAGTCGGGCGAGAACGCCTCCTCCGATCGCGAGGGTGGCTGCCTCCGTAAGGTTCGAGGTCTAGCCTCTACAACAACCAGCTCGCGATCGGACTCTTGAATAATATAAAACCCTGAGTATAATTTTGTTCGCATTTTTTTAATATATGACATACTGCCTTAATCTCGATTGCCCAAGAGACAAGCGTCAGAACCCACCAGGCACAAAGTATTGTCTTAATTGTGGTTCAAAGCTGCTGCTAAAAGACCTTTATGCAGCAACTGAACCGCTGCGCGACGGGGGATTTGGCAGGACTTTCCGAGCTGTCAATCATGGAAAGTTTGAGGAATTGTGCGTGATCAAACAGTTGTCACCCCCTCAAGAGTTCCAACGGAAGCCCGCTCATTTTAAAAAATATGTTCGACTGTTTGAACAAGAGGCAAGGCGGTTATACGAACTGAAACACCCGCAAATTCCTCAGTTAATTTCTTATTTTGAGGAAGATGGTCGCTTGTATTTGGTGCAAGAGTTTATTGATGGCAATAATTTAAAAGATGAATTAGAAAAGTACGGTGCTTATAGCGAAATTAAAACTAGCGAACTGCTGTTAGATTTGTTGCCTTTATTGAAGTTTGTTCACGAGAGAAATGTAATTCACCGCGATATTAAGCCTGAGAATGTGATCCGCCGATCTCGCGATCGTAAGTTAGTTCTGATAGATTTTGGGGTTTCCAAACAGGTAGTAGCTGCTGCTCCGGCGAAAACAGGAACTAAGTTGGGAACTCCCGGCTACGCGGCTCTAGAACAGCGTCACGGTAGGGCTGTTCCTGCTAGCGACCTTTACAGTTTGGGGGTGACTTGCATTCGGTTGCTGACTTCTGTTATGCCTTATCTCGACATCTACGGGGACATTCACGATGACCTTTACGACCCGCTTGAAGGCCGGTGGCTTTGGAGGGAGGCTTTACCAAAAGGAACACTAATTAGCCAGGATTTAGGTCAGGTTTTGGATAAGTTGATTCAGGAATACGTTAAAGACCGCTACAAATCTGCTGTGGAAGTTTTGGAGGCTTTAAAACCTCCTGTTATTGTTGTGCCAGCGCTGGAAAAGTTGCAGCAGGCAACTGTTGTTAGTCCTTCGGTTCCAACTCAACCTGTGACTGATACTCCGCTAGTTTCTGAGAATTTAGAGTCGGAAAAAGGTATTGATTATTCTCACTTGGCAAGGTTGCTGGCTGCTAAAAATTGGCGGGGTGCTGATGAGGAAACTTCTGTGAAAATGCTGGAGGTGATGGAGCAAGTTTCACGGGGTTATTTGAGCGAGGAAGATATTAGGAAGTTTCCAGCTAAGGATTTGCAGACTATCGATCGACTGTGGGTGCGGCACAGTCACCGCAGATTCGGTTTTTCTGTGCAAAAGGCTTTGTGGGTAAAGTCAGGGGGAAAGGCTGGTGTTTATGATGCTACAGTTTGGGAGAAGTTTGGCGATCGAGTGGGCTGGCGGGTTAACAGCGAGTGGGTATACTATTCGGAGCTTAATTTTACTTCTAAGGCAAAGCCTGGACATTTGCCGGGGGGGACTGTTTTTGGGTGGGAAGGCGGGGTTTTGTGCGGTGTTTTGGGTTTGGGCGGGATCTGGTTTCTACTGTCGCGGCGGGATTTGTAGAAGGAAGGTAGAAAGTAAAAGGCACAAGGCAGAAGTTATTAGTCACGCTGCACGCTGGCGAAGTGGAAGTGTTAGTAATTAAATAGTTTTGAGTTGCGAATTAAAGAGTTAACAAGTTTTGGGTTTAATCATATGTTATGTAGAAAATAGGTATAAAAAAAGCGGAAAATAAGATATAATTACAAACCATTTTTTTTGTGCTATGTTTTGAGAGAAGGGCAAGTTTAAAAAGTCAAAAGCCAGCCCTAGGCCCTGAATAAGTATCGTTGACTGGCTTTGGCTCCAATTTACCAAGGAGATATAATTATGTTGCCAGAAAAACGTCTCAAGCCGTGGACTGTAGTTCGCTCGCTTCCGAATGTCGAAAAGGTGGTTGTGGGTGAGTTTCGCAGTTGGTCTGATGCAGACGGTCATTTGAAAATTCTCAAGCGGATGGTTCCGGCGGATCGATTGAGTGTTGTGTTCGATCCGGTAGTTCAAGCGTAATGTTGTTGCTAAATTGATAAGCGTGCGATCGCTCTTTGAGCTAAGCGATCGCCTTTTTTTTACATAAAAAATGCGACCGCTAAAAAGGCGATCGCAACTTGAATTATTGCCATTAACTGCGGCGAATTTCAGTAATTTGGTCGGCAACATCCAAAATTGTTTGGGGCATGGATGGCCCGGTAAAAATCATATCCAAATGATGCGGCTTGCTGTCAATCAATGCCACTACTTCTGCTTCGGGAATCAAGCCCAAATTAACCGCTAAACTCAATTCATCGAGAATAACTAAGGCATAACGACCTTCGCGCACCGCATTTTGAACGTACTGCCACAATTGTTCGATCGATCGCGTCTCAAGCTCATCTAAATCTGCCTGGTCAATGCAGCGGGGCAAATCGCAGCGCACCCAATCTAAATTTTGCCCCAGCCGCACCGGATGCTGATGCCCTTGATTAATTCCCCCTTTGAGAAACTGCACCGCCAGCACCGGAGCTCCCTGTCCTGCAATTCTGAGGGCTTGAGCCATGACACTGGTAAAAAAGCAGCGGTGCGGGCCTGTAAAAACTTGCACCAGCCCTTGAACTGTGTAGGGCAAGCTGTGGGTTAAATTGAGTTTAGGGGTTTGTAACTGAGCAACCATAGGGCAATATTTAATCAGCAACTAAGTCTTGAGTGCAGCTTCGACCTTGGCGCGGCTGAAGCCTGCTTGACAATATATAGTGTACTGGGCCGAGTGCATATCCGATCGAACACTAGATATACAAGTTGTCAAAAGCTAGCGGCAGTGGCATTCGCAGTCGTTTGTGCGATTTTTGAACTCAATTAGCACTTACGCAAAAATCGATTTTTTTTACCAAAATACGGCGGGGAGCGCCTTAGTTAGATAGTTAGAGGGTGAAAAAGCAAGGCGATGAGAGTCTTGGGAAGTCCAGGACTGTTAAGAAAAGCTACACATCGCGTAGAATTTGAATGTCGCGGCACTAGGAGCAAGCACTGTGAGATTGGTGATTCTGGGAGGGCCTGGAGCGGGGAAGGGAACGCAGGCTGAAAAACTGTGCAGCAATGTGAGCATTCCTTTGCTTGCAGTAGGGGATATTCTCCGCGCGGAAATCGCAGGTGAAACAGACTTGGGCAAGTTCGCGGTGCCTTATGTGGAAAAAGGGGAGCTAGTTCCCGATGAAATTTTGATTAAATTTATCGGTCGTCGGCTGCTGCTGTGGGATGTCTTTAATGGATGGGTGTTGGAGGGATATCCGCGAACGGCTTTTCAAGCTGAGGAGTTGGATTTTTTGCTGAACGATTTGGCTCAGCAGCTAGATTGGGCGATTTGGTTGAAAGTGCCGATCGAGGTTTTGCTGAGCAGGTCGATCGAGCGCGATCGAGCGGATGACCACCCTGAAATTTTACAGCGTCGGCTCGATTTGTTCCACGAACGCACTATTCCTCTTTTAGAGTATTACGAATACCGCAACAAACTGTTAACTGTCAATGGCGACCAATCCCCTGAACAAGTCCAGCAGGAGCTTCTCAAATTGATCGAGGCTAAGGGCTAATAGTCATACCATTTTAGATTTTAGATTTTAGATTGAATGACTGCATATGTAACGAATCAAAAAAAGCCGGAATATTAATGCCCACTTCCAATTTTTAATTCCCAATTACCCATCAATACTTCGGACAGTTTTTTAACGGCCCTGTAAGCCTTACAGAGAAAGCCCTGCCATTTTTAACGCATTTTAGGAAACTTAGGGCTGGACTTAAACCTTGAAATAATAGTCCACCATATAGCCAGTCTGGGTTTCGGACACTCGATAATATATAAAACTGTCCGAAGTATTGACCCATTACGAATCACCTAAATATTATGTCTTTTCAGCGTCCCGACGGCCGACAACCCAATCAACTTCGTCCGATTAGTTTCGATCGAGAGTTTACCAAATTTGCCAGCGGCTCGGTGCTAGCAAAAAGTGGCGACACTCAGGTACTTTGCAGCGTTACAATCAAGCCTGGAGTGCCGAGATTTTTGGAGAATACCGGACAAGGTTGGCTAACAGCGGAATACCGAATGTTACCAGGATCTACGCCGCAGCGCCAAGAGCGGGAATTTATGAAATTATCGGGACGCACTCAAGAAATTCAGCGGTTGATTGGGCGCAGTTTGCGATCGTGCTTGGATATGCAGCTATTGGGAGAACGCACAATACTTGTGGATGCGGATGTTTTGCAAGCGGACGCTGGGACTCGCACGACTTCTATTACTGGCGGGTTTGTGGCTGTGGCTGATGCTTTGAATAAGTTGGTGCAAAAAGGTGATTTAGTGCGATCGCCCATTATTCGTCAAGTGGCGGCCGTGTCTGTGGGACTTTTGGAAGGCGAGCCATTTTTAGATTTGAATTATCTTGAAGATGTGGCGGCTGAAATTGATTGTAATGTGGTAATGAATGGAGATTTGAACATCATCGAAATTCAGGGAACTGCGGAAGCAGGAAGTTTCAGTCGGAATCAGTTAAATCAAATTTTGGATTTGGCAGAAATAGGGATCCATGAATTGTTGGAGGCTCAGCGGCAGGCTTTAGTCAGCAGTCATTAGTCATTAGTCAGCAGTCAGTTTTATGTACTCGATCGGGCAGATGAATAAAATATAAGCCTGTCCGTGAATCAGAGGTTAGCTAAGTAGAACGTTAGTTTGGTCTAGGAGAGTATTAGTAATGACTAAAATCGATTTCAAAGACATTCGCACTCACAAAGGTAGTCAACATGAAGGATTTGAAGAACTATGCTGTCAACTTGCATCATTTGAGAAAGTACCAAAAAACTCTATTTTTCGTCGCAAATCGGGTGCTGGAGGAGATGCTGGTGTTGAATGTTACTGGCGATTACCTAATGGAAATGAGAAGGCTTGGCAAACAAAATATTTTCCTGATAAATTGGGAGATAGCCAATGGGTACAAATTGATAAATCCGTTAAAGCGGCTTTGGATAAACATCCCAATTTAATTGAATATATAGTCTGTTTGCCCATTAACCGTACTGAAGGACGCAAGGACGGAGAAAAATCCCAAATGGATCGCTGGGATGAGCGTGTTCAAACATGGGAAGGATGGGCTAAAGAACGTGATATGACAGTTGAGTTTGTCTATTGGGGAGAATCAGAAATTCTTGAAAGGCTTTCTCGCCCACAACCTCAGTATGCTGGTCGTGCCTATTTTTGGTTTAATAAACAAGAACTAACTAATGAATGGATGATTCAGCGTTTTCAAGAAGTTAAAGAAAATGCTGGGGCACGCTACACCCCAGAAATTCATGTTGATTTACCAGAAGCTCAAATATTTGAAGGACTTGGTAGAACCGATATTTTCTTTGAGCGCATTGATAACTTATACAGTCAGCTTTATCGAAAGTGGAAAGATGCCAAGAAGCCATCAGAAGACTTACAGGAGAAAGTTCCTAATGTAGCTAACTCTTTAAACAATCTGAGTAAAGATGTCAACTTACTCATCACTGCCTTAAAAAAAGCATCTGATAGACAGGCATTGTCACTAATTGATTTTGATTCAATTGCTTGTTTGTCAAAAAAACTTTGGCAATATGATAGGTAATTGCTCAACTAGGGGAAAAAAGGGAGCCATGAATAGAGAGGGCTTGTTGAATAGCTTGATAAGCAGTTAAGCC